>NZ_HG779624.1:0-20081 GCF_000582705.2 Microbacterium sp. C448 | reverse complement strand
GCACCTCATCGTCGCCCGCGGCGATGTCGGCCGCCAACGCCGAGATCACCGGGGGCATGGTTTCGACGCGGTCGGGGTCGAGGGAGGCGAGTGCTGCGGCCGCCGAGAGGAAGTATCCGTAGTGGAAGTGGTGATCGTTCGCCTCTTCCGAACCGAACGAGGGGATCAAGCCGACGATCGTGTGCAGAGTCGGGTCGTACACGAAACAACGTGCCTCACGCTCGTCGCATCCCGCGGGATCCATCCACTCGGCCATCTCGGTCCAGAGCCGGTCTGCGGCCTCTTGGGCCAGATCCGCTTCGCCGAGGCTCTGGGCGAGCAGACCGAGCGAACCGATCCGTGCCAGGGCTTTGCCGCCGCCGTAGGTGTCGGAGGGGAGTGCGGGCGTGGCGGCGAGGTCCTCGCGCAGGGCGGTGACGATCTCGGCGCGCGCGTCCGCGTCGGCACCGCCCAGATCGAAAGATGCGGTAGCTGTCAGGCGGGGAACGCTCTGGCTGAGTTCGGCGGCTGCGCACGCTGCGGCCGTGCCATAGGCCGTTTCGAAGGTGCCGAGGTCGCACGAAGCGTCGGCGGGGTGTCCGGGGGAGGGCACCAGGATCGTCGATCCCTCGTCGGCGTAGGTCATGCGGGTGGTGACGGTCTCGTCCTCGAGGGTGAAGGATGTCTCGACGCCGGCGATCGGCTCGCCCAACGCCTCCGCCCACGCCCCGACCGTCGAATCCGTGGGTACCGCGAACCATTGCGCGCTGTCTCCCGCACGGATACGCAAGGTCGAGCCGCTCACGTCGGCGTCGGTGGCCAGCACCCCGTAGGTCCGTCCGTTCGCCGTCACGCTCCAGGCGCCGGCGCCCTCGGCGACGAGCGGCGCGGGCGACGAGAGGGACGTGTCGCGCTTCGCGGTGAAGGCCACGACCGGCCATCCTTCGGCGACCGTGACTTCGCCGACGGCGCCGATGTCATCCCGGTACTCCAGGGTCACAGACACGGGGTCATGGCGAGTCGTCACGAACGACGTGGCCTCGGTTGAGATCGCCAAGCCGACGCCCGCGGATGCCGCGATCGTCGTCGGGGTGACCGACACGTCCGGGAGCTCCAGCGAGAACGTCGAGCCGGTGGCACGGAAGGCGAGCGGATAGGGGTAGACGGCGGTCGGCTCCTCGCCGAACACGAGGCCGGAGTACCAGCGGTTCGTCGGAGGGACCTCACCGTCGGCGAGGCGCATCGTGACGCCCTCGGCCACTTCTCGCTCGGGGAGCGGCCCCCAGTCCGCGGCACCGGTGCCCGCCCCGGCGTCACCCTCTTCGGAGGGCGCGTCGCCGGGCGACGTGAGCGAACACGCTGCCAGAAGCGCGACGAGCACGCCGATCGACGCCGCGGCGAGCGTGCCGCGGCGAAGCGCATGCCTCACAGGCCGACTTTTCGCAGCAGGTCGCTGACGGCATCCGTGATGCCCGCGAACGGCCCGTCATCGCGCAGTTCGACGGTCGCCTCGACCGGAGTGCCGGGTTGGAACGGGCCTGTCGTCAACGCGCCCGTGAGTTCGTCGCTTTCTATTCGGAGCGTCGACAGGGCCTGCCCGTCGACCGTGGTGACCTGGATCGCGGTGACCTCGCCGGCGAGGGTCGATTGATTCGGCAGGCGCAGATCGACGCTGCTCCCTACCTCCACGCGGCCGTAGTCGCGCGCGGTGAGGACGAATTGCGCCTCGACGAACAGGCTGCCGGTGCGGTCGACGGTTGCGAGCACGCCACCCGCCTGCGCGTATCCGCCCTGCGGTACGTCCACCGACGAGACGACACCGTCGACGGTGGACACGAGCGTGGCGGTGCCCTCCGCGTCGATATCGGCGATCGTGGTGACCGCGCCGGCGTCACCGTCTGCGGCGGCGAGATCACGTTGAAGCGCGAGGCTGCGCACGGTGAAGAGCGGCTGTCCGGCCACCACGTTTTCGCCCTCTTCGACGAGCTGGTCGATGACGATGCCCCCGAAGTCGGTGCCGACGGGGTATCGCTGCGACACGAGCATGGCGCTCGCGCTCTGCGCATGATGCTGGCGCTGATTGAACACCAGCGTGCACGCCGCCACGATCGCCAATGTGAGGATCAGTCCGGCGACGAGGCGCAGCCTGTTGCCCCAGGTCATCGTTCAGCACCTGCCGGAGTACCGGCACCCACACCAGCACCGACGAGTTGTGCTTCGGCGCGCGCCCGGCGGGCCTCGGCGCGCGTGAGGGGCACCGCGGCGGACGTCGCCGGCGCGGCACTCGGCGTTGCCTTCCCCGGTGCCGCGGCCGGGCTCTGAAGAGCCGGCGGCACTACGACCGGTCGATCCGCGACGGGCTGTGGGACTCGTGCCGGCACCGCCCCGATGGCCGTGGGGCGGACGGATGCTTCGCCGCTCGGACGCGAGACGACCGTGCGCGCGATCGGGGGCATGACCGGGGCGAAGCTCGAGAGGTCACGGGGTTCCTGACGCTTGATCCACCGCGACTCGCGGGAGACGGCGATCAGGAAGGCCCCGAGGATGACCGTGTTGGTCGCGTTCCACGCGGTGGCCAGCGTGAACGTCTCGTTCTGCGTGTCGCGCCAGACCGCGACGACGGTCGTCAGGGCCAGGAAGACGAAGAACATCATCTGCGGCAGCACGAAGTTGAACGGGGAGCGTCTCGTCGACGTGCCCGTCACATGCCAGCCGACGTCTTTGCCCGAGATGACGTTCGCGAGGGCCTTGGTGTAGATCGGGAACGAGACCGTCGCGAGGGTGAGGGTCTCCCACTTGAACGAACCGACGGCGAACCAGGCCAAGAGGACCTGCATCACGTAGAAGCCGGCGTAGTACAGGGCCCAGGTCGCGACGCTGAGCTCCATGGTGACCGGGCGAAGGTCGAAGTAGATCTCGAGCGGCGGGACGAGCAGGAGGAGCAGCGGCGAGATGCCCGTCAGGTAGAAGCTCGCGGTGACGAGGTACTGGATGCGCTGATCCATCGTCAGGCGCCGCTTCGGGCTGAACGGGTTGTATCGGAGGAGGATCTCGAACCCACCCGTCGCCCAGCGCAGCTGCTGCTTGCTGTATGCCTCCACCGTCTCGGGGGCATCGCCGATAGCCAGCACGTCGGGGATGAAGACCGAGCGCCATCCGTTCTCGTGCAGCGTCAGCGTGGTCCAGACATCCTCGGACTTCGAGTCGGTGTAGAGGCCGCCGATCTCGTCGATCGCGCTCCGCCGGAAGATGACGTTCGTGCCCACGCAGAGCGCGGCGTTGAACCGGTTGCGACCGGGCTGAACGAAGCGGTAGAAGACGCTCTGCATGTAGGCCGCGCCCCGCGCGATGACGGTGTGCAGGTTGCCGTACACCTGCGGCGTCTGCACGAACGCGACCTTCTCTTCGATGAAGAAAGGCAGCGTCTCGATCAGGAAGCGGGGCGAGGGTACGAAGTCGGCGTCGAGCACGACGAAGTAGTCGCCCTTGGCGAGGGTCAGGGCGTGATTGATGTTTCCGGCCTTGGCTCCGTGTGACTCGAGACGCCGCACGTAGCGCGCGCCGAGCTCTGCGGCGAGTGCACGCACCTCGTCGGAGTGACCGTCGTCGAGCACCCAGGTGAGGTGGCGGCCCTCGATCGCCACTGCCGCCGTGACGGTACGGCGGATGACGCCGAGGTCTTCGCCGTAGGCGGTGATGAGCACGTCGATGTCGACGGGGCGTCCGTCGAGCACCAGCCGGTCGTCCGGTCCGCGCAGCCGCGCCGCGGCGTCGTGGAACGCGAAGCTCCGGGGCTCACGCGCGCCGGAGAGGATCGTCCACATCGACAGGAGCGCGTGGAAGACGAGGATCGACTCGGCGATGATCACCATCGTGTAGGGGATGGGGTCGCCGCGATGCGCGGGGCTCAGCAGGAACGTCGAGTAGAGCAGGATGCCGATCGTCGCGATGATGACGACGAGCGTCATGACCGGGGTCGGCCCGCTGCGCGCCGCGGCGTGCTGGTCGTACGCGTTGGTGCGCAGGGCGCGCTGCTCCGCACGAGACCCGAACTCGAGCGGGCTGTCGACCGGCTCGCGGCGGGCAGAGGGCTCGGACGGTGCGGGTGCGGGGACCGGCGGCCCCGGATCGAGCGCCGCGGGCAGTGACGCGGGCTCCGGCGTCGATACCGGTGTCGATGCGGGTGCGGATGTCGGTGCGGATGCGGGTGCGCTCTGCAGGCCCAGCACCTCCGCACGCGTCCGCGCCCGGTCGATCTGATAAATCGGAGCAAGTGGCTGTTCGCCGTGGCGGGATCGCTCGTCGTCGCCCTTGCGTTGCTTTTCCTGCGCGCGCGTCTCAATGACGATCGCCATACGTCCCCCAGCTGTCTCGCTCTTCCCCAGTGCGATAGCGACGTCGTCGGCGCCTACGGGCGATTGACGCCCGCCGTGAGCGGCTTTCCCCAGCTACTCGTCCTCCACGCTACCCGCTCCCGGGCGAGCACGGACCGCCCCGATGTGAACATCATGTGACGATCCGCGGGGGGCCACGGCCTAGGCTGGGCGCATGTCGGTGACACTCCTCGGCGCATCCGAGATTCGCCGACTCGCGGCCGAGCTCGACGTGACGCCCACCAAGAAGCTCGGTCAGAACTTCGTCGTCGACGCCAACACCGTGCGCCGGATCGTGCAGATTGCCCGCGTCACCGAGCGCGACCGGGTCGTCGAGGTCGGGCCCGGGCTCGGGTCCCTGACTCTTGCGATCCTGGAGGCCGGAGCATCCGTCACCGCCGTCGAGATCGATCATCGGCTCGCGGCCCGCCTGCCCGAAACGGCGACGGCACACGGGGTCGCCGATGGCGCGCTCACGGTCGTCGATGCAGACGCGCTTCGGGTGACCGAGCTCCCGGGCGACCCGCGCGTACTGATCGCGAATCTGCCGTACAACGTCTCGGTGCCCGTGCTGCTGCACCTGCTCGAGCACTTTCCGGATCTCGAGCGTGGCGTCGTGATGGTGCAGTCGGAAGTGGGGGAGCGGCTCGCGGCGCCCCCCGGGTCGAAGATCTACGGTGCGCCGAGCGTCAAGGCAGCCTGGTACGGAAGATGGCGGCTCGCCGGAATGGTCTCGCGGCAGGTGTTCTGGCCCGTGCCGAACGTCGACTCGGTGCTGGTCGCCTTCGAGCGCGATGCGCAGCCGCGGGGGAGCGGCGACGACCGACGCGCCGTGTTCGCCATTGTCGATGCCGCCTTCCAACAGCGACGCAAGATGCTCCGTCAGGCGCTCGCCGCGGTTCTCGGGGGAAGCGCCGCGGATGCCTCGGCGATCCTCACGGCGGCGGGCGTCGCACCCACAGCACGAGGCGAAGAGCTCGGCATCGACGAGTTCGAGCGCATCGCCGCGGCTTTGCGCAAGGGGGCGCCGGGATCCGTCGGCATCGCTAGCCTGGACGGATGAGCGACAGCGTCAGGTTTCCCCCCGCATACGAACTCCACCGCCCCTACGCGGCAGCGGAAGACCGCTACAGCGGCACCGACTACCGCCAGGTCGGCACCTCGGGCCTCTACCTTCCGCCGATCTCTCTCGGCCTGTGGTGGAACTTCGGCGACAACATCCCGTTCGACAACCAGCGCTCGCTGCTGCGCGGAGCGTTCGACCGCGGCATCACGCACTTCGACCTGGCCAACAACTACGGTCCCCCATACGGCACCGCCGAGACGAACTTCGGACGGATGATGCGGGAAGACCTCGCGCCGTACCGCAACGAGCTCATCATCTCGTCGAAGGCGGGCTACGACATGTGGCCCGGCCCGTACGGTAATCACGGTTCGCGCAAGTATCTGATCGCGTCCGCCGAGGAGTCGCTCACACGGATGGGTCTCGACTACGTCGACATCTTCTATTCGCACCGCGCGGATGCCGTCACGCCCATCGAGGAAACCGTGGGCGCGCTCGACACCCTCGTGCGCCAGGGCAAGGCCCTCTACGTCGGGATCTCGTCATACAGCGCGGAACGCACGGCGGAAGCCGCCGCTGTGGCCCGCTCGCTCGGGACACCGCTCGTCATCCACCAGCCCTCGTACTCGATCCTGAACCGCTGGATCGAGGACGGCCTGACGGGAGTGCTCCGGCAGGAGGGCATGGGTGCCATCGCGTTCACGCCGCTGGCCCAGGGCCTGCTCACCTCGAAGTACCTCGGCGACGGATCGGCCGAGCGTGCGCAAAAGCGTGGGTCGCTCCCGAGCGGACGGCTCTCGGATAGCGCCGTCGCGAAGCTGCGGGGCCTCGACGTCATCGCCAAGGAACGCGGTCAGACCCTCGCGCAGCTCGCGCTGCAGTGGGTGCTGCGCGACGGAGTAGTTTCGTCGGCGCTCATCGGGGCATCCCGCACGGAGCAGCTCGACGAGAACATCGCGGCGCTGTCGGGACCCGCGTTCGACACCGAAGAACTCGAGCAGATCGACGCGCTGTCGGACTCTCTGGACGTCAACCTCTGGGCGGAGTCGTCTGACCTGTGAGCACCGCCGGCCCCCTGCTGCCCGACGCGGCGCGCGTGCACGTGCGCGCGCCGGGCAAGGTGAACGTCTTTCTCGAGGTCGGCCGGGTCATGGACGACGGGTACCACGAGTTGGCGACGGCCTTCCAAGCGGTGTCGCTGTACGAGGATGTGTGGGCCACCGCATCCGATGATTTCTCCGTCTCGGTGCACGGCCCCGTCGACACCTCCGGCGTCCCGCTCGACGATCGGAATCTCGCGGTTCGCGCCGCGCGGTTGCTCGCGGGCAAGACGGGCTACGAGGGTGGTGTGCACCTCGAGATCCGCAAGGGTGTGCCCGTGGCGGGTGGCATGGGTGGTGGCTCGGCGGACGCGGCCGCGGCCCTCGTCGCGTGCGACGCGCTCTGGGACACACGCCTGACGACCACGCAGTTGCAGGGCCTGGCCGCGCGGCTGGGGGCCGACGTTCCCTTCGCGCTGCAAGGTGGCACGGCCGTCGGTACGGGGCGCGGCGACGAGCTGAGCCCCGCTCTGGCTCGCGGTCGGTTCGAGTGGGTTTTCGTGACGGATGATGGGGGCCTGTCGACCCCGCAGGTCTACGCCGAACTCGATGCGCATCGCGAGCGAGCCCAGACCGACATCGCGCCGGCGGCCCGCCAACCGGTCGTCGATCCGGATGTCCTGCACGCGCTGCGCGCGGGGGATCCCATCCGGCTCGCGGCGTCATTGCGCAACGATCTTCAGGTCGCCGCGCAGAACCTGCGCCCGGATCTCGTGGCGCGCATCGAGGAGGGGGAGCGCGCGGGAGCGCTCGCCGGCATCGTCTCGGGCTCCGGCCCGACCACGGCGTTCCTCTGCGCCGATGCCGAGGCGGCCCTCGACGTGCGCGTTGCCATGTCGGCCTCGGGCCACGTCGCCCTCAGTGCGCACGGCCCGGTACCGGGCGCCCGCGTCATGCCCTGAGGCCAGGGCCGCTCGCCGAGCCCGTAGCGCATCGGGCCGGCACGACTTGCGCGCGAGCCACGGCCTCGGCGCGGCACGCACGTCGTGCAGTCGGCGAGAAGTCGTGCACCCGCGCCAGAAGAACGAGCGCGAGCACGGACATGTCAAGCCTGGCCCCCGTGTCGGCGAGGGCCGCTAGGCTCGGACGCACCGCTCTCCGAGGAGGAACGATGCGCGCAGTCGTAGGCGACCTGGTGGTCGCAGAAGCACCCGAAGAAGACCTCGTCCGGATCGAAGGCAACTGGTATTTCCCCCAGTCGAGCCTGACCGAAGGGCTGCTCGTCGAGAGCCCCACTCCCTACACCTGCCCGTGGAAGGGCGTCTGCCAGTACTGGTCGCTGAAGACCGACGACGGTCTGATCGAAGACGCCGGGTGGAGCTACCCCGAGCCGTACGACGGCGCCGTCGAGCGCGTCGGCCGCGACTTCGCCGGCCACGTCGCCTTCGGGAAGGATGTCTCGGTCGTCCCGTGACGGCTGAGCCCCGGCGATGATCGAGTTTCGCTCGGTCTCCAAGGAGTATCCGGACGGCACCGCTGCCGTCGATGATTTCTCACTCATCATTCCCGCGCACAAGACCACGGTCCTGGTCGGGTCATCCGGCTGCGGCAAGACGACGCTGCTGCGGATGGTCAACCGCATGGTCGACCCCACGGCTGGAACGATCGAGATCGACGGCGAAGACATCCGTTCGCGCAACGCCGTCGAACTGCGCCGCAGCATCGGCTACGTCATGCAGAACTCCGGTCTTCTCCCGCACATCACGGTCATCGACAACATCGCCACCGTGCCCGTGCTGCAGGGCAGGCCGCGCCGCGATGCCCGCGAGCGAGCGCGTGAACTGATGGACACGGTGGGACTGGATGCCTCGCTCGCAAGTCGCTACCCGGCACAGCTCTCGGGGGGTCAGCAGCAGCGGGTCGGTGTCGCACGCGGACTCGCTGCCGACCCGAACGTCTTGCTGATGGACGAGCCCTTCGGCGCCGTCGATCCCATCGTGCGTGCCGAGCTGCAGAACGAGCTCATCCGCCTGCAAGAGGGACTCGGCAAGACGATCATCTTCGTCACGCACGACATCGATGAGGCCTTTCTGCTCGGCGACCAGGTCGTGCTGCTGCAGAAGGGCGCGAGCGTCGCCCAGGTCGGCAGCCCCAACGAGATCATCGAAAATCCCGCGAACGACTTCGTCGCGAGCTTCATCGGCGCCGACAAGGGCAAGCGCGCGCTGAGCCTGCGCGAAACCCCGCACGGCACGGTGGTGATCGACGCTGAGGGCCGCGCGCAGGGCGCGCTCGTGAATCAGGTGCCCACATGAACTGGGTGCTCGACAACCTCGACCTGATCGGTGAGAAGACTCTGCTGCACCTCCAGCAGAGCGTGATCGCGATCGTGATCGGATTCGTCCTGTCGGTGCCGCTCGGGTGGGTCGCCTTCCGCTACCGTCTGCTACGCAGCGGCCTCATCACCGTGACGGGTCTGCTGTACACGATCCCCTCGCTCGCACTGCTGATGCTGCTGCCCGCTCTCTTCGGCTACAGCGCGATCAGTCCGACAAACCTGATCATCGCGCTGACGATCTATGCCGTCGCGATCATGGTCCGTTCCGTCTCGGACGGCCTGCAGTCAGTCGACCCGGCCATCCGCCAGGCGTCCACGGCGCTCGGCTACGGATCATTCCGTCGGTTCTGGGCCGTCGAGTTCCCGCTCGCCGGGCCCGTCATCCTCGCGGGGCTTCGGGTGACGGTGGTCAGCACGATCTCGCTCGCAACCGTCGGCATCCTGATCGGCGTCGACAATCTCGGGTACCTCTTCACCAATGGGCTGCAGCGGCGCATCATCCCCGAGGTGCTTGCGGGCGTCGTCGCCGTCGTGGTCATCGCGCTGATCCTCGACTACCTGCTGGTGCTCGCGGGCCGGGCGCTCATGCCCTGGGCGCGTAAACCCGGCCGCCGTGATGCCCGACGTGCCCAGCGCCGCGCCCGTCGCGCGATCGCCCCGGCCGAGGTGGCCGCATGAACCTTTTCGCCGAGACCCTCGCGTGGCTCATGAACCCCGAACGGTGGTCGGGGCCTCTCGGCATCCCCGTCGCCATCGCCCAGCACCTGGGTTACACGTTCCTCGCGGTCCTGGTCGCGGCGGTCATCGCCATCCCCGTCGGCTGGGCGATCGGTCACACGGGCAAGGGGCGCGAGATCGCCGTCGCGATTTCGGGCGCGGCCCGTGCCATCCCGTCGTTCGGCCTGCTCGTTCTGCTCGTCCTGCTCATGGGCGTGCTGCAGACGCAGGCCGCGGCCATCATCACGTTCGTGCTGCTCGGCATCCCCTCGATCCTCGCGGGCGCCTACGCGGGCTTCGAGGCGATCGATCGCCGCGTGATCGACGCCGGACGGGCGATGGGCATGACCGAGTGGCAGATCCTGTGGCGCATCGAGGTCCCACTCGGGCTGCCATTGCTCGTGTCGGGCCTGCGCGCTGCAACGCTGCAGATCGTCGCGACCGTGACGATCGCCGCCTACGTCGGCCTCGGCGGGCTCGGGCTGTACATCATCCAGGGCATCAACCTGAACCGCTTCGACCAGGTGCTCGCCGGGGCAATCCTCGTCGCCGCCCTCGCGTTGGTGCTCGACGCACTGTTCGCGATCGCCGAGCGTTTGGTCGTTCCGCGCGGCGTGCTCGCCGGACGGGGCGGAGGCGCGGGCCCGGGCCGGGAGAAGCGCCGCGATCGTGCGGCACCTCGGCCATCCGTCCAAGCGTCACCCGCCTGAACCCCGGTCCCGAAAAACACACCGTTCCCACACAGTCCCACCCACAGAGAGAAGAACAGCACCATGAACACAGCGAAGAAGAGGCGTCTTCGGAGCGGCGCTCGCCGCGACGGCGGCGCTCGTGCTCGCGGGTTGCTCCTCCAGCAACCCGCTCGAAGAGGAATCAGCTGGTGGCGAGGTGTCGAGTGACACGATCGTCATCGGTTCGCAGGCGTACTACTCCAACGAGATCATCGCCGAGATCTACGCGCAGGCCCTCGAGGGCGCCGGCGTCGAGGTCGAACGTCAGTTCAACATCGGTCAGCGTGACGCGTACATGCCCGAGATCGAGTCGGGGGCCATCACGCTCTTCCCCGAGTACAGCGGAAACCTGCTGCAGTACTTCGAGCCCGACACCGAGGCCCGCACACCGGAGGACGTCTACGCCGCCCTCCAAGAGGCCCTGCCCGAGAACCTGACGGTGCTCGACCAGGCCGAGGCGAGTGACCAGGACTCGTACACCGTGACCGCGGCGTTCGCCGACGAGAACGGACTGACCACGATCGCCGACCTGGCGAACGTGACCGTGCCCCTGACGCTGGGCGGCCCGCCGGAGCTCGCCGAGCGTCCGTACGGTCCGACCGGCCTCGCCGATGTCTACGGGGTCGACGTGACCTTCTCGCCGACGGGTGACACAACGGTCGAGAACCTCGTCGCCGGCACCGTCAACGTCGCGAACGTCTTCACGGCCGACCCGCGCATCCAGACGCAGGACCTCGTCGTGCTCGAAGACCCCGAGGGGCTGTTCCTCGCCTCGAACGTCGTGCCCGTCGTGAACGCGGATGTCGCCGACGAGATCGCCGACGTCATCAACGCGGTCAGTGCGGCACTCACCGCAGATGCTCTGGTCGCGCTCAACGTCCAGAGCACGGAAGACGAGATGTCGCCGGACGACATCGCGGCCGCCTTCCTCGAGGAGAACGGCCTCGTCTGAGGTTCGGTAGGCGTTTCGTCTCGTCGCTGCGCCGCTCGCTCAACGACCGGTGGCCCCGGTCGTTGAGCGAGCGCAGCGAGACGAAACGACGGCCCCACAGACCCGCGTAGCCTAGAGCCGATATGGCTCATCTTCTCGGGGCTGAGGCCCTGCACCTCGAATTTCCCACCAAAGTCGTCTTCGACTCCGTCTCGCTCGGCGTCAACGAGGGCGACCGCATCGGCATCGTCGGCCGGAACGGCGACGGCAAGTCGAGCCTGCTCGCAATGCTCGCCGGCCGCCTCGAGCCCGACGGCGGACGCGTGACCGTGCGCGGTGGTGTGCGGATCGGTGTGCTCGACCAGGGCGAGACCCTCGACGACGGCGACACCATCGGGGGCGCCGTCATCGGCGACACCCCCGAGCACGAGTGGGCGGGCGATCCGCTTGTCCGCGATGTGGTCACGGGGTTGCTCGGCGACCTGCCCTGGGCGGCGAAGCTCGGCACTCTCTCGGGTGGTCAGCGCCGCCGGGTTGCGCTCGCGCGCCTGCTGGCGGGGGACTGGGACATCCTGGCCCTGGACGAACCCACGAACCATTTGGATGTCGAGGCCATCGCCTGGCTCGCCGAGCACCTGAAGCGCCGGTGGTCCGCGAACTCCGGCGGGCTGCTCGTCGTGACACACGACCGGTGGTTCCTGGACGAGGTCTGCAACACCACCTGGGAGGTCCACGACCGCATCGTCGACCCCTTCGAGGGCGGTTACGCCGCATACATCCTGCAGCGGGTCGAGCGAGACAGGCAGGCGGCGACGATCGAGGCGCGCCGGCAGAACCTCGCGCGCAAAGAGCTCGCGTGGCTGCGCCGTGGGGCGCCCGCACGCTCCACCAAGCCCAAGTTCCGCATCGACGCCGCCAACGAACTCATCGCCGACGTGCCTGAGATCCGCGACCGGGTCTCGTTGCAGTCGCTCGCGGTGACGCGGCTCGGCAAGGACGTCGTCGACCTGCTCGATGTATCCGTCTCTTACGACGGCGTGCCGGTGCTGAACGACGTCGAATGGCGCATCGCGCCTGGCGAGCGCACCGGAATCCTCGGGGTGAACGGCGCCGGCAAGTCGACGCTGCTCGGCCTCGTCGCCGGGACTCTCGAGCCGACCACCGGTCGGGTGAAGCGCGGGAAGACCGTGAAGGTCGCGACCCTCACCCAGCAGATGGACTCGCTCGAGCCCCACCTCGGCGATCCCGTCCGGGTCGTGATCTCGGGCCTGCGCACCAGCTACACGATCGGCACGGGATCCAAGGCGCAGGACCTCACACCGGGTCAACTGCTCGAGCGGATGGGCTTCGCATCCGAGCAGCTCTCGACGCCGGTTAAGGACCTCTCGGGTGGACAGAAGCGCCGCCTGCAGCTGCTGCTCATCCTGCTCGACCAGCCAAACGTGTTGATCCTCGACGAACCCACGAACGACCTCGACACCGACATGCTCGCGGCGATCGAAGACCTGCTCGACTCGTGGGCCGGCACCCTCATCGTCGTGAGCCACGACCGGTACTTCCTGGAGCGCGTCACGGATCAGCAGTACGCGATCCTCGACACGCGTCTGCGCCACCTGCCGGGCGGTGTCGAGGAGTACCTGCGTCGTCGCCGCGCGCAGCAGAAGGCCGGCGGAAGCCAGACGTCCGCCGCCGTCGGTGCCAAGGCCGCGGGACTCAGCGGGGGCGACTTGCGCACGGCGCAAAAGGAACTGGCCTCGATCGAGCGTCGGATCGCGAAGGTCGATGCCGAGATCACGGCGAAACGCACGGCCCTCGCCGACCACGATCAGTCAGACTTCGTCGGCCTCGGCGCGAAGATGGCGGCAATCGGGCAGCTCGAGAGCGAGAACGTCAGTCTCGAGGAGCGTTGGCTCGAGCTGTCAGAACAGCTCGAGTAGTCGGGTCGCCAGCTCCCGCACCTGCTCCGCGCACGGTGTGGCGCGTCAGTGGACGGCGTAGTTCAGGATCATGATCGCGAAGCCGAGGATGGCTGTGCCGATCGCGCCGACGATCCGCACGAAGCGCCCGGCCCCACGGCGCGCATAGGCCGAGTAGCCGAGCACGCCGAGCACGAGGGTGGCGACGAGCAGAGCGAGGCTCACCGAGTCATCCGCATCCATATGCGTCGTCGCCCCGACGATCAAGACCAGCGTCGACGGGATCGCGGCGTACAGCATCCCCGCGGATTCCCGCACCCCGCCCTCGAGCGCGTTCCAGAAGCCGTGGTCGCCGTGGTCGCTCAGGGTGTGGGCGAACACGTGCGCGATGAAGAAGATGATCAACGAGATGAACGAGACGATCAGCACCTCGAGGCTGTCGGTTGATTCGTCCGAGACACCGGCGATGAGCGCCGAGTAGAGAATCAGGCCGTAGACGGCCGAGGGGCCGCCGAAGACCCGGCGCAGCCAGCCGCGAAAGCCGGCCGGGCTCGAATCGGTCGCGTTCGTCATGTCACCCTCTCGTCGGTGCTGTTCGTTGGCAGTGTTCGTCAGCAACGCCGGAGTCGTTCATTCGGCGTCGAAACCCAGGCTGAGCTTGCGCAGCAACCCCGCGAGTCTCTCGCGGTCGGAGCGCGAAAGCTCAGAGAGCAGGTGCGATTCGGCGTCGACCAGGCGCGTGATTGCGGCGTCGACGCGCGTCCGGCCCTCGTCGGTGAGGGTCACCAGGATGCTTCGCCCATCGCCCGGGTCTGCCTCGCGCCGCACGAGTCGGCGCCCGACGAGCCGGTCGATGCGGTTGGTCATGGTGCCGCTCGAAACGAGCGTCTGCTGCAGGAGCTGCTTCGGGCTGAGCTGGAACGGCTCACCCGCGCGGCGCAGCGCCGACAGCACATCCCACTCCCACGAGACGAGCTCGCTGCGCCCGAACGCGGCACGGCGAGCGCGGTCGAGGTGTCGTGAAAGTCGATCGACGCGAGAGAGCACCTCGAGCGGCGAGAAATCGAGGTCGGGACGCTGCGCGGTCCACGCGGCGACGATTCGGTCGACTTCGTCGCTCTCGCGTGGCATCCCCCCATCATCGCGGATGTCCCGACTTTTCACCCCAAGCGGCGCCATGGGGTGAAAAGTCGGGACATCGAGGAGAGGGGCCGCCTGCGGGAGTGCGTCACGCCCCGCTCTGGCAGACTTGAGGGGCGGCCCCGTGGTGGCCGCGGTCCGCCGTGGTGTAACGGCAGCACGACAGCCTTTGGAGCTGTTAGGTCTAGGTTCGAATCCTGGCGGCGGAGCATGACTGATCAGAATCTCGCCATCGTCGTCCTCGCCGCGGGTCAGGGCACACGGATGAGGTCGCGAACGCCGAAGGTTCTGCACCGCATCGGCGGCAGGTCTCTCCTGCAACACGTGCTCGACACGGCAGGGACGCTCGACCCCGATCGGCTGCTCGTGGTCGTGCGTCACGAACGTGATCTGATCGCGGACGCGGTGCAGGATGTCGCACCCGAGGCGGTCGTCGTCGATCAGGACGAGATCCCGGGCACCGGTCGCGCCGTGCAGGTCGCGCTCGAGCAGCTGACGGAGTTCGGCGGAGACATCCTGATCCTGAGCGCGGACGTGCCCTTGCTCGACGGAGAGACCCTTGCGGAACTGGTCGCCGGGCACCGCGCGGCGGAGGCTGCGGTCACCCTGCTGAGTGCGCGCGTCGATGACCCGACCGGGTATGGGCGCGTCATTCGCTCGGGCGACGGCGGTGTCGTCGGCATCGTCGAGCAGCGGGATGCCTCGCCCGAGGAGCGTGCGATCGCGGAGATCAACGCCGGGGTCTACATCTTCCAGTCGGCGCCGCTCCGGCGCGAGATCGGTGCCCTCGGTGACGACAATGCGCAGGGCGAGCGGTACCTGACGGATGTTGTCGCACTGTTCCACACCGCAGGCATGACGATCGGCGCGACGCTCGCGCCCGACCCGACCGCCGCCCTCGGCATCAACGACCGCGTACAGCTGGCGGCGGCGGCGGCGGAGCTCAATGCCCGCACGGTTCGCCGCTGGCAGCTCGAGGGCGTCACCGTGCAGGACCCCGCGACGACGTGGATCGATGTGACCGCGTCGCTCGCGCCCGACGTGACGGTGCTGCCGAACACCCACATCCTGCGTGCCACGAGCATCGCGGAGGGCGCCATCGTCGGCCCCGACACGAGCCTCGTCGACTGCGAGGTGGGCGAGGACGCCACGGTCACGCGTACCGACGCGACGCTCGCGGTGATCGGCGCTCGCGCGACGGTCGGACCGTTCGCGTACCTGCGTCCCGGGACGAACCTCGGCTCGCGTGGCAAGATCGGCACCTTCGTGGAGACGAAGAACGCGCGTATCGGGAACGGCAGCAAGGTTCCGCACCTGTCGTACCTCGGTGATGCCGAGGTCGGGGTGGGCGCGAACGTCGGCGCCGGCACGATCATCGCGAACTACGACGGGGTCGAGAAGCACCGCACCGAGGTGGGCGACCACGTCCGCACCGGGGCGCACAACGTGTTCGTCGCGCCGGTTAGGATCGGTGATGGGGCCTATACCGGTGCCGGTACGGTCGTGCGGAAGGATGTTCCGCCGGGCGCGCTCGCACTCACCGTGGCCTCGCAACGCAACGTCGAGGGCTGGGTCGCACGCAACCGACCTGGCACTGCAGCGGCTCAGGCCGCAGAGAAGGCCCCCAATGGCTCGCAAGAAGAAGACGGTTGACCTCGATCGAGACCTGGACATCGCGCCCGGACTCGTCGCCAAGACGAAGAAGCGGCTGGTCGTCGTCTCGGGACGCTCCGCTCCCGCTCTCGCCGACGAGGTAGCCGAAGCGCTGGGCATCCAGCTGGCACCGACCGAGCACCGTACCTTCGCGAGTGGCGAGATCTACACCCGCTTCGAGGTCTCGATCCGCGGGTGCGATGTCTTCGTCATCCAGTCGTTCGGTCACCCGGTCAACGAGTGGCTCATGGAGCTGCTCATCATGCTCGATGCCCTGAAGCGTGCATCCGCGAAGCGCATCACCGTCGTCGCTCCGTACTACCCCTACTCCCGTCAGGACAAGAAGGGCCGGGGACGCGAGCCCATCAGTGCGCGCCTCGTCGCCGACCTGTTGCGCACCGCCGGAGCCGACCGCGTCATGAGCGTCGACCTGCACGCCGCGCAGATCCAGGGCTTCTTCGACGGACCCGTCGACCACCTCTTCGCCAAGCCCGTCCTGCTGGAGTACTTCCAGCGGACGCTCTCGCAGGCCGACCGCTCCAAGCTGACGGTCGTCTCTCCCGACATGGGCCGCGTCCGCGTTGCCGACACCTGGTCGGACAGCCTGGGTGCGCCGCTGGCGATCATCCACAAGCGTCGCGACCCGAAGGTCGCCAACAAGGTCACGGTGCACGAGATCGTCGGTGATGTCGAGGGACGCGTCTGCCTGATCGTCGACGACATGATCGACACCGGTGGCACGATCGTGAAGGCCGCCCAGGCGCTCAAGGCCGCGGGCGCCGAGCGCGTCATCGTCGCCGCGACCCACGCGGTCTTCAGCGATCCGGCATCCGAGCGCCTGCAGGACGTCTCGATCGACGAGGTCGTCGTCACCGACACGATCCCGCTGTCCGAGAGCCGTCGCTTCCCGGGTCTGACGATCCTCCCGATCGCGCCGATGCTGGCCCGCGCCATCCACGAGGTCTTCGAGGACGGCTCTGTCACGAGCATGTTCGACGGCGCGGCCTGAGCTACTCGCTCGGGACTGATTCACGCTCAAAGATTCTTCATAGGATCCTCAAGGAGGATCGGAGAAACGGCGCTCTACGCTCGGGATCACCGGCACAGAACGCCGGCCCATCCCCGGAGGAGCCCCTGATGATCCGCGACACCCTCGCCCCTCGCCCGCTTCGTATCAGCGCCGCACTGATCGGTGTCGCCGGAACGTTGGCGCTCGCCGGATGCAGCACTGCCGCAGCCGACACGACGGATGCCGCGAGCACCGAGGCCTCATCGTCCACCGAGTCGTCGACCGACACCTCGGCGGGGACCGACGCCTCGGGCGCCGCATACGTCGACGGCACCTACACGGCGACGGGCTCATATCAGACCCCCGAATCGGTCGAGACGATCGAGGTCACGATCACGCTCGCGGACGACATCATCACCGCGGTCGAGGTCTCGGGCGACCCGCAGGCATCCGAATCCGAGCGGTATCAGTCCGAGTTCATCGGCGGAATCGACGACGAGGTCGTGGGTCAGAACATCGACGACATCTCGGTCGATCGGGTCGCCGGGTCATCGCTCACGAGCGGTGGCTTCAACGACGCGATCGACGCGATCAAGGACGAAGCGGCGGCCTGACCGTGACCCCGTCGTCGAGCATGCCGCCCGGCGCCGCGGTGCCGCTCGCGGAGACGTGGGAGTTCGATGCGATCGGCACGCATTGGCGCATCGACACGGTCGACGAACTGCCGGGCGACGCGCGTGCGGCGGCGGATCGTGTCATCGGAGCATTCGATTCCGCGTGGTCGCGCTTTCGCCCGGACTCGCTCGTCTCGCTGCTCGCGCGCGGGGGTGGGCCCGTTCCGGTGCCGCCGGATGCTGCGGCGATGCTCGACGCGTTCGAAGAGGTGTCGCTCGCGACATCCGGGGCGGTGAATCCGCTCGTGGGCGCCTCGCTTGATCGCTTGGGTTACGACGCCACCTACTCGCTTCGGGCGGGGGACCCGCTTGCGGCACCCTCGAACTGGCCGACGCGCGTGCGGTGGCGCGACGAACGCCTCGCGCTCGCCGAGCCCGCGATGATCGACGTGGGCGCGCTCGGCAAGGGCCGTCTGGTCGACGTCGTGGCGCGCGCGCTCGAGCCCTGGACCGACGGCCGGGCGGTGGTCGACGCGAGCGGAGACCTGCTCGTCACCGGCACGGCGCAACGCATCGGGCTGGAGCATCCGTTCGATGCGAAGCGCGCGATCGGCGTGTGGGAGGTCACGGATGCTGCTCTCTGCGCCTCGGCCGCGAACCGGCGGGCGTGGGGCGATGGGCTGCATCACGTGCTCGATGCGCGCACCGGTGTGCCGGTGCGCACCGTCGCGGCGACCTGGGTCGTGGCCGACACGGCGATGCGCGCGGATGCCCTGGCGACAGCGCTCTTCTTCGACGGCGGTGACGAACTCGCTCACCGGTGGGGTGCTGAATGGGTACGGATGCTGACCAATGGGCGGGTGGAGTGGTCGCGCGGATGCTCCGCGGAGCTCTTCACGCGGACCGCTAGCGTGGCGTGAGGTCGCGTGCCGGGTGGCCTGGCAGCGTCGACGGACTGACGGACTGAGGAGAAGCTCGTGATCGCAATGCTGGTGGGTGGCTGGGCGCGCATCCGCGGGTACCTCGGACGCCTGTCGATGTACCGACTCGTGTTAATGGCGCTCGGCATCCTGACGCTGGTGGCCCTCGTGCTGTCGTTCTTCGGGCTCGTGGTGCCGGGACCGCTCGAACTCGTGGTGACGATCGTGGTGCTCTTCGCCGTGTGCGTCGGCGCGAACGCGCTCGTGCAGCGGCTGCTCAAGATGCCGATCCGGCACGAGTCGTCGCTCATCACCGCCGCGATCATGGTCTTCATCCTGCGCCCGACCGTCGTTCCGCTGGAGCTTCTCGGGATAGCCTTCGCCGGTGTCGCGGCGGTCGTCTCCAAGTACGTGATCGCGTGGCGGGGTCGGCACATCCTCAATCCGGCCGCCGTGGGTGCCGCCGTGCTCACGATCTCGGGACTCGGCGCATCGGCCTGGTGGGTGGGTTCGCCCGTTCTCGCCGCGCCCGTGCTGATTCTCGGATTGTTCGTGCTGGTGCGCACCGAGCGGCTGCGCATCGTCGCGACGTTCTTCGTGATCGCCGTCGGGGTGTACGTGCTGCGTGTTGCCGTGCAGTCCCAGGCCGCGGGTTTCGAGTTCGACGCAGGACAGACGCTGTCGTTCGCGCTGTGGTCGTCGCCCTTCCTCTTCCTGGGTGCCTTCATGCTGTCGGAACCCCTGACCTTGCCGCCCCGGCGCTGGCAGCAGATGACCGTTGCGGCCGTCGTCGGTGTGCTCGCGGGCTGGCCGATTTCGGTCGGATACTTCACGCTCGGCCAGGAGCGCGCGCTGCTCATCGGCAATCTGCTCGCGTTCGTGTGGGTGGCCCACCGCGCTGTGCGGCTGCGCCTGGCCGATGCGCGCATGATCACGCCGTCCGTGCGGGAGCTGACGTTCGAGGCGCGGCGTCCGGTGCGGTTCGTGGCCGGTCAGTACCTGGAACTCGATGTTCCGCACGCCAAGGCCGATGCCCGCGGCACGCGGCGGGAATTCAGCATCGTGTCGGCCCCGAGTGACGCCCCGACCGTGCGCGTCGCGTACCGGGTCAAGCCGGGTGCGGGTGCGGGGTCGGGGTCCGGGTCGGGGGAGAGCACGTTCAAGAAGGCGCTCGCGGTCGCCTCGCCGGGTGTCGATTACTCGGCGACGGGTGTCTGGGGCGACTTCTTGATGCCGAGCAACCCGAACGCGCCTGTGCTGCTCGTGGCGGCCGGGATCGGCATCACGCCCTTCATCTCGCAGGTGCGTGAGGACCGGGCGCGCGGAGTCGAGCGCAATGTGGTCTTGATCTACGTCGCGTCCGAGGCATCCGAACTGGCGTTTCGTGATGAGCTCGAGGCATCCGGTATCGAGGTCATCGTCTTCACCCGCGATCAGCCGCGTGATCTTCCGGCGAATTGGGTGTGGGCGCGGGGTGTTCGCCTCGACGCCGAGGGTCTGCCGAGGGTTGTGCCGGACCTCTCCTCCCGTCACGCTTATGTTTCGGGCCCGCCGAAGCTGATCGCCGAGCTCGCGCCGGCGCTGGCTCAGGCGCGAACCCTCACGACGGACGCCTTCGCCGGGTACTGTGAAGCGCTCCAGGTTTTGTGCCGCTCCT
>NZ_HG779623.1:0-7417 GCF_000582705.2 Microbacterium sp. C448 | reverse complement strand
AGGCGATGAGGGCCAGCAGCAGGCTGGGGGAGGCCGAAACCGCATACGAGGACCCCGGACGGAGCCCGCCCTCGGGCAGCAGGGACGCCAGCAACGGATGCACCGGCAACGGCGGAGCCTCGACCCGCGGGGCTTGTGCGCGGTCGAGCTGCGCCCGCAGGCGTCTCAGTTCGTCCGCGGGTGAAGCCGCAGTGTGGGGGAGTGGCGTGGCCATCCCGTCATGCTAGAACAAAGGTTCGACACTGGCCAGGCCGGCTGTTGGATAAGTGTACGAAACTCAGAGAAACAGTCCCGCGATCATCAGCACGACCGCGATCAGGGGCGCCGCGCCCTGCACGGCGGCGGCGCGTGCCTTCGCGGGCGACGACAGCACCAACACCAGGCTTGCGGCGAGCATCGATCCCGTGCCGACGAGCACGAGGGTTGCCCCGACGGGCAGGTTTCCCGCAGCGACAAGGACGATTCCGACCCCGGTCGCGATCGCGAGGAACAGATTGTAGAAGCCCTGGTTGAACGCCAACTCACGCGTCTGCCGTGCCTGCTCGGGGGTCGTGCCGAACGTCGCCCGTGCCCGGGGTGTCGTCCAGATGATCGACTCGAGCACGAAGATGTAGACGTGGATGAGGGCTGCGAGGCCCGCGAAGACCAATCCGGCAATGACCGGTCCGGCAATGACCATGGTGCGCTCCTTTGGTGGCCGGCGTCCTGCGCCAACACCCCATCATCGCGCTCGGGTAGGCCCCGTGTCTCGCCGCGAACGGTCGCGACTCACCGTGTCCGCAAGAGGCACGCGGTGAGTCGCGACCGTTCGCGAAGATCGACGAGAGGACAGGCTCAGTGCCCGTGGTGGCCCGTCATCTCGCCGTGTGGCACGGCGTAGTCGCCGGCGTTGGTCTGCGCGAGCGCCGGAGTCGTCAATCCCGACACCAGTAGTGCTCCCGCCACGACGCCGATCAGTGCGCGTCCCGCGGGGACGGCAGAGCGAGCGGATGCCTCGGCATCCGTGCTCCCCTCACCCAGCCCCCGAGCAGCCCGGCGCAACGTCACGGCGGCCGCGCCAGCGATCGCCACGAGCATGATGCTCGAGCTCACGAGCGGCATCCACGCCATCAGGTCGAACAGGGCGAGGACAAGTCCACCGAGGGTCGCAATGACCCCCACGGCGAGCGTCGTGCGCACCAGAGGCATCCGTCCGAGGCGCAACGCGACGATTCCCCACACCAGCTCGGCGACTCCCAGCGCCGTGAGCGGCAGAAGCACACCGAGCGGTGAGCCCGCCGCCACGGCGATGTGGATGAGGCCCGCCCCCCAGGCAAAGAGGGCGGGCCACATGCGAATCGACATGATCAGGCGAGCGCCGAACGGTTCGACACGCCGCGCTCTGCACCGAGCCCGACACCGAGGAGCACGATCGCGCTCGCGAGGTGGAGGAAGTGATCGGCGGTGTTCAGCGCGAGGATGTTCGCGGCCGTGCCGACCAGGAAGAAGCCGACGATTCCGAGCAGCAGGTAGACCGCACCGATCGTGGTGTTGACGCCCTTGGCCGCGCGGACCGAGGACAGCCCGGCGATCAGCAGGGCGGCACCGATCAGGAGGTGCGCGATGTTGTGGAGCGGGTTTACCTCGAAGATGCCGAGGAGCAGTCCGCCGTCGGTCGCGATGAATCCGACGCCGCCGGTCACGGCGAAGCCGAGCAGGCCGACCAGGACATAGACGGCGCCGAAGATGATGGCGACCAGGCGGTTGGGTGATGTGCGCATGAGCGCCTCCGTTCTGCACGGTGATTCCGTGTCGTTGGGTGTTTCGGAGGCTAACGCTCATTGGATTGAAAGCTGAGGGGATTGCGTTCGACCGTGAGACCCGACAATATGTGCGCCCTGACGGCCCGATTCCACCCCGCGGAGTAGGTTGACATCGTGTCGCTCGCTCCCCGTGTCGCCGTCGTGATCCCGTGTCGCGACGACGCGGAGTTTCTCGAGGCGTGCCTGGTGGCCCTCGCCGCGCAGGATCGTCCCGCCGATCGTGTGATCGTGATCGACAACGGATCGACGGATGCTTCCGCGGCTGTCGCCCGCGCGCACGGTGCCGAGGTGTTCGTGGAAGATGTCGTGGGCATCTGGCCGGCGGCGGCGCGCGGCTATGACGAAGCCGTGCTGGATTGCGACATCATCGCCCGGGTGGACGCGGATTCGCGGCCGCACCGGGACTGGATCTCACGGATCGTCCGGGCGTTCGTGGCCGATCCTGCGCTCGGTGCCCTGACGGGTTCGGCGGAGTTTTACGGGGCGGGTCCGGTCGTGCGGTATCTCGGGGCGAAGTGGTACATCGGCGGCATGTACTTCTGGGTTACGCCATGGCTCGGGCATCCGCCGGTCTTCGGCTCGAACTTCGCGATGCGCAGGGCGCTGTGGGTGCGGGTGCGCGACGAGGTCGACCGTGCAAACGCCGCCATTCACGATGATCTGGACCTGTCGATCCACCTGCGCCGTGCGGACGGCGTTCGATACGACCCGACGCTGCGGATGCCTGTCTCCGCGCGCCCGTTCGCGACGCACGGTGCCCTGTGGCGACGTGTCGGGCGCGTGATTCCGACGTTCGCCGCGAGTTGGCCCGTTGGTGCGGCCTGGCGACGCGAGCGTCCGACCCTCGAGCGGCAGGACACCCGGGGCGAGAATCGGGCCGAGGTTCTCGACGAGGGTGACGAGTGGGCTCCGGGCTTCGGTCGTTGAGCTCTCGCGAACCTCAGGTTCGGCTCAGGATCGCGCTATTCCTGAAGACTTTCTCGGCCAAACGGCAAAGAGTTTATCGGGCATGAACAGGGATTTCTTTTTGCCCCCCACACATTGTTTCTCCACAGTCGCACAATCCTGGCTTGACTTGAACATGAGAACTGTCTCATGATCTTGAACGGGGAAGGGATCGCTTGACGGTCCCACACACCTGGCTTTGGGGGCCGGGGGTATCTGGGGATTTTTCTGGAGCTCCTTCCGTCGTTGAAGTCGAGTCGTAGGAAATTCCACTGGGGGATACGGGCATGCGTGCATCCATTGATCGCGCCGTCGGCTGGGGCCAACGGGGTGCGGTCGTCGTGACGGCGGGGAGCCGTTTCGACACGCACGTCGGCTCGCGTACCGCAGTCGGATAAGACCGATCCGCGCGCTGCGCGGGTTGGACAAGACGTCTGGCGAAAGCCGGACGGCTGGGGAAATGCAAGCTCGCACTGGGGAGGGTGAGCGCACATGGGGATGATGCGAGATGGCTGGTGGGGACCGGCCAAGACTGAAGCGGGCTTTAGCCTCGTCGAGGTCGTCATCGCGATGTTGCTGCTGATGGTGATCTCCTTGGCGGTTCTTCCGCTGATGATCACCGCCACGCAGTCGAGCGTGAGTAACCGGGAGATGGCGAAGGCGAATGCCTACGCCAGCTCCACTGTCGCGGCGCTGCGGGCGCAGTTCCCCGATTCCACGACGGCGACGTCGTGCGGATCGGTGAGAGCTGTCACCGGGGAAGCTGACGCCGAGACCGGCCTCACCTCGACGATCACCTTTCCGGGTGGGTGTCCGGCGCAGTACCCGGGAACGGTGACCGTTCAGGTCTCCGTCGCCCGTACCGCTGCGCCGGGCACACCGCTCGGAACGGTCTCCACACGAATCCTGGTGGGCAAAGCATGACGCCCCGGGGAACGAAACTTTTCGGCACGACGGAGCAGAGCTCCGGTGTCCGGGGCGATGAGGCGGGAATGTCTCTCGTTGAACTCATCATCTACGGAGCGATCACCGCGCTCCTGCTCAGTGTCCTCGCGACACTCTTCGCCTCGAGCCTGAGCGCCGAGGCCCAGACGCGTGACCGCGATACCGCGACGGGACGTGCGCAGGTGGTGATGAGTTCGCTGCAGTCGAGCATCCGCAACGCCAGCGACATGCGGGTGGATGGCAATGTCGTCCGTGCCGTTGTCGCGACCGGCACGAGCGGATGGTCCTGCGAGGCGTGGGCGCTGCAGGGTGACCGTTTGCTGTACCGCACGTCGAGCTCGGCGATCGGGTTGCCCGACGCATCCGGTACCGGTTGGTCGACCCTCGCGAGCGGGGTGTCCGCGACGAAGGCCGGCTCTTCGTTCTCGATGTCCGGACGCACGCTCGGCGTGTCACTCACAGTGAAGGCGGGCGCGACGACCGTGCCCGCGGCAGGCGAGGTGCTCGCGCAGGCGAAGCAGAGCGGAACGGCGAAAAAATGCTGGTGAACCGTTCACCCGTGCGCGGCGAGAAGCGTCGCGCCTCCGACGACACCGGGTCCGCAATCGTCTCGGTGTTGATCGTCATGATTCTGCTGAGCCTGATGGGCTTGACCGCCGCCGCGATCGTCACGAACACGACCGGCTCGGTCGTGCAGACGCGCGGCAGCGTACAGGCGAAGGCCGCAGCGGATGCCGGCATCACCGCGGCACTCGCGCAAGCGCGTCGTACGAGCGAATTCTGCTCGCTGTCGCTTTCCGGCTCGCAGCCCAGCTACACGGTGACGAGTTCGTGCGCGTCCAACCAGGTCACCTTCACATCGACCGGCCGCGGTACGGACGGCGGCACGACGAAGACGCAGGCCGTCTACGCCTACACGCCCGCGAAGGATGTGGGCATGGGCGCCGATCTCACGTTCTTCAACAGCGCCACCTTCACGTACGAGGTGAAGACGGTCAGCCCGGGCAACGCGCTCACCATTAACATCCCGAAGGGCGACTTCACCTGCCAGGTACCGATCGCGGCATCCATTCGTGTGCAGGGTTCGTTCATCACGAAGGGCTCGTGTGACGTCGCGGGATCGGTGACGGCCGGCGGTTCGGTCGAGATGACGAACGGTAGCGACACGGTCCGCGGCAATCTGAGCGCCGCCGGAACCGACAAGAGTCTTGTGCGCGGTTCGGTCGGCGGGGCGCTGACGGTCGGCGGATCGCTCGAATTCGGCTGGGAACAGAAGATCATCGGCGGCAATGTGCAGGCCACGGGCGACGTCAAGCTCGGAAGCCAGCGGCTTTCGAAGGCACTGACGTTCCCCGCGGGAAAGAAGTTCGAGCAAGATCAGGGGGTCGTCAGTGGCACGATTTCGCGTCCCGCCGCGGTGACAGCTCCGGCGGCCCCGTCGTTCGATGCCTGGTTCGACTATGCATATAAGTCCTCAGACTGGCCGGGCTACTCGATCATCACGCTGACCGCTTCCGGCACCGGTCCGGGCACGTGCAATTACTTCAACGCGCACCCGGCAACGGGATGGACGAGCCTGTCGTCGCTCACGACACCCACCGTGTTGGATGCGCGCGCCTGCTCGAACCTCAGCGCGAACAGCGGCACCGATCCCGTGGTCACGCTGAAGACCGACCTGGTGATGCTGGCGAAGAGCTACGACCTGACGATGCTCACGATGACCGCCTCGTCGGGTACGAAGCCGAAGGTGCGGGTCATCGTCGAAGACACGACGAAGGACGCCAAGCCCTCGTGCACGAACGGCGCGGGCAGCATCAACATCAACGGCACCTCGATGGCGTCGGGCATCACGGCGCTCGCCTACACACCCTGCACGGTCGACGTGCACGGCATCGGCGGTCGCGACAAGTGGAACGGCAGCCTCTATTCGGGCGCGTTCTCGTACGGCGGCCTGGTCACGTTCTCGAGTTCACCGATCTCGCTGCCCGGAATCACGGGTGGTCTGCCGGTGCTCGGCGATCTGGTTTCACAGCGAGACATCCGTTAGCGGATGAGAACGGCGCCACACGGCGCACCGGCGATGGGGGTCGTCGGACGAAGAGAAAGTGATCTGGGGGAGTAATCATGGCGAAGACAGTCATCGGGTTGGAAATCACGGAAGAGAGCGTTCGCGCGGTCGAGGTGACCGCGGGGCGCCGTCCGGTGCTCGTCGCGAGCGGCGAGGTCGCGCTGCCCGCGGGCGCCGCGAAGGATTCCGAAGTGCTCGATCCGGATGCGGTGGCCCTGGCCTTGCGCCAGCTGTGGACGCGCGCGGGCTTCCAGAGCCGCCGCGTGGTGCTGGGTATCGGCAGCCGGCGCGTGCTCGTGCGCGAGTTCACGACGCAGGCCCTGCGCCCGGATCTGCTGAAGCAGTCCTTGCCGTTCCAGGTGCAGGATCTGTTGCCCGTTCCGGCCGAGCAGGCCGTGCTCGACTTCCTGCCCATCGCCGAGGTGGACGGACAGGTCAGCGGGTTGCTCGTCGCCGCCGTCTCCGAGACGGTCGAGGTTCTTCTGAAGACGCTCGAAAAGGCGAAGCTGCGTGCGGATGCTGTCGATTTCGCGCCGTTCGGATTGGCTCGAGCCGCGGGATCCTTCGCGGCGCCGGGTGAGACCGTCGCCATGGTCCACGTCGGTGACCACACGAGCTACGTCGTGATCGTCCGCGACGGAGTACCGCTGTTCGTCCGCATCCTGCCCATCGACCTGCCGACCGCGGCCAGCATGAGCCGCGAAGAGGGCGCCGATGTGGACGCCGCTCTCGCCGAGATGCTCGAGACGGTTCCCGCGGGCGCACGCGTGCGCCTGGGTGCCGGATCGGATGGGCACCCGCACCCTCCGATTCCCCTCGCCGCCGCGGACCTTGCCGCTCGTGTGCGCAGCACCCTGTCTTTTCACGCGGGTCGTGCCGATGCGCCCGCCGTCGACCGTGTGCTGCTCAGCGGCGCCGGTGCGGCGTCTGAGGGCGTCATCGACGCGCTCGACACCGCGCTCGACGTCGATGTCGTGCTCGTCTCGGCTGGAGACGTGATCACCTCCGAGCTCGTGCATCTGCCGGAGGGTGACGCGGGTCGCGACTTCGTGAGCACGCTCGGCCTCGTCCTCGGCGCGGAGGCTGCATGAGGACCTTCCCCCATAAGTTCACGCGGCGCGCGGGGATCATCATGATCGTCGCCGTTGCGCTCGCCGCCGGCATCACGGTGGTTGTTCCGCTCGTCGTTCGCGCGATGGGCTGAGAGAAAAGAATTCGGTCGCCCGGACATCCCCCCACCCCCCCTTGTCTGCAAGTGACCGAATGGCCGCCCCCGGGTTTCGATACGTCGATTCCCGGGGGCGGATTCCTGCATGAGATGAGCGCGTTCTCATTTTAAGAATGAGATGAGTCTCATTTGGCGGTGTTCGCGTGAGTGAGTCTGCGGATTCTCATGTTCATTTCGGGTGGCGCCGAAGCCATATTCTCGTGAATATGATGAATTGCTTGGCGCACTGATTAGTGGCATTTATCAGGTATTTAGCGGTGTTGGGTATGGCTTTTCGTGTGCGTACTTGAGCGGATCTTGAGGGTGTTGAGCCGTTCTTGAGCCAATGCTTATCCACAGATCGACGCTCTTCGCTTGACACACATATGAGAGTTCCCTCATGATTCTGAACGGGGGATGGATGCATTCAGTTGCATTCGCCAAATGAGG
>NZ_HG779622.1:33078-46731 GCF_000582705.2 Microbacterium sp. C448 | reverse complement strand
GGCAGGGACCTGACGGAGGGACCGCCCGCCTCGACCGGGCCCATCACAAATCACATTCATTGGGGAGAATCAACATGCGTGCAACCGTCCAGAACTACATTCGTGCCGAGCGTGAGCGTCGCGAAGAGAACGGCGAGAAGGGGTTCTCGCTCATCGAACTCATCATCGTCGTCGTGATCCTCGGCATCCTCGCCGCGATCGCCATCCCGACGTTCATCAGCATCCAGGGCACCGCCGAGACGAACGCGTTGAAGGCATCCGCTGCAAATGGCGCCTCGGTTGCCGCAGCGGCCTACGCGAACAACACGGCTGTGACGGCCGATTCGTTCAAGAGCCTCAACACTGACAGCGTCGTCGTCACGCTCAAGTCCGGCACAACGCTGACCGACTTCTGTGTTCAGGCCGCTAAGAACGGCAAGACGCAGACCTCCGGCCCCGGCTGCTAAGCAGCCAGACGCCATAGGGGGTGCGGGGCGTCACGGACGCGCCGCACCCCCTACCACTTCGAGGATGTGGGGGGACATGCCTCGTTCTACTTCTGCAGGCGTTCGCGCCTCGCGTGACGCATCGTGACCGCGTTCGCACAGACGGCGCTCACACCGCCCGCGCTCGGCCTGATCGTCGCCTTCGCGGGTGTATTCGGTCTCGTCATCGGTTCGTTCCTGAACGTCGTCGTCTACCGGGTGCCCGCGGGCATTCCGCTGACGCGCGAGAGCCGCTGCCCGAACTGTGATGCACCCGTGCGGCCCTGGCAGAACGTGCCGGTCCTGTCGTGGGTCGGCCTGCGGGGCGCCTGCGCCTCTTGTTCGGCAAAGATCTCGCCGCGGTATCCCGTGGTCGAGGCCACAACAGGCGCGATCTTCGCGGGCGTCGCGTGGTTCTTCGCAACCGGCTACCTCTCCACGTCCGAGGGCTCCACGAGCACGGCGGCCACGGTCGTCGTCGCGCTCGCCTTCCTCTACTTCGCCGCTGTCAGCGTCGTGCTCTCGCTCATCGATCTCGACACGCGGCGCCTGCCGAACGTGATCGTGCTGCCGAGCTACGTCGTGTCGCTCGTGGTGCTCGCTCTGGCCTGCATCCTCGGCGCCGACTGGTCCGCTCTCCTGCGATCGATCCTGGCCATGGCGGCGCTGTTCGCCTTCTACGCCATCCTGCGGGCGATCCGCCCCGACGGGATGGGCGGGGGCGACGTCAAGCTCGCCGGACTGATCGGCATCCAGCTCGGATGGCTCGGCTGGGGCAGCGTCGTGGTCGGAGCGTTCGCCGCGTTCGTCCTCGGCGGCATCTTCGGCGTGGCTCTCCTGCTCGCCCGGCGTGCCGGACGACGCACCGCCATCCCGTTCGGGCCCTGGATGCTCGTCGGCGCTTGGGTCGGAATCATCGCGGGCGAGCCCATCGCCCGCTGGTACCTGGGACTTCTCGTCGGCGCCTGAGCGTCGACGATCGATACAGAAAAGGAAGGGGCGGATGATGGCACACACTGAGCCGTTGCAGCGCTCACTACCCGCTAGCCCACCCGCGCCATCGATCATCGTGCCGCGTGTCAATCTGCTCCCGCGAGCCGAGTCGCAGCGCCGCGAGCGCGATGTCCTCGTTCGTCGGTGGGCGATCGGCCTGTTGGCCGTCATCGCCGTCGTCGCCATTGCCTCGGCCGGAGCCTTCTGGCTCAAGTGGAGCGCCGAGCAGCGTCTGGCCGCCGACCAGCTGCGCTCGAGCGAACTCCTCACCGAACTCGCGAGCCTGTCCGACGTCAGCCGGGCACTGTCGCTCCGCACCGACCTCGAGGGATTCCGCGCCGACGCGATGGTGTCGGATGTGTCGTGGACGACGCTCTTCTCCGATCTGTCTGCCGCTCTGCCCGCCGGAGTTGCCGTGACCGGGTTCGATCTGACGGCCGGCGCCGCCCCGACAGCCGATGACCCCGAGGCCGAGCTGGCGCTCGGTGGGACACTCGAGCTGCGCAGCTCCACGCCGATCGACATCGCCCCGACCGTCCGGTCGCTCCGTGAGCTGCCGGGGGTGGCACTGATGGACCCGCTCGAGGTGACCTCGGAGCTCATCGGTGGCGGTGACCAGCGGATCTACATCTACCGCCTGCGCGCGGCGCTCGATCAGACGCTCTACACGGGCGCGTTCGCCGAGGAGGCGCTCGGATGAACATCTCGAAGCAGTTCGTCACCCTGATCGGGGCGGTGCTCGCCGTCGGCATTCTCGCGGCGGGAGTCTTTCTCATCGCGCTGCCCCTCGCCGGTCAGGCGTCGGCGACGACGACCGACGCCGACATGGTGGCCCAGACGAACCTGGGCTACGAGACGCAGATCGCCGGTCTCCGCGAGAGCGAGGCGGACCTCGCCGAGATCGAGGCATCCGTCGCCGAACTCCAACGCGAAATCCCTGCCGAGCCGCGCCTCGACGACATCTTCGAGATCGTCGCCACGGCTGCCAACACCGCGGGCGTCAGCATCGTCACCGCGTCGATCGGCGACACCACGGCGTGGACGCCGCGTGCTGCGCTCACATCCGACTCCCTCGTGTTCACCGATGGGGCCTCCGATTCCTCCGATCCGGCTGTGACGGATGGCGCCACCGAAACAGGCGACGCCACTGCCGACGAAACAGCGACGGATGGCTCAACGACGGATGGCTCAGTGACGGATGGCGCCACCGCACCCACCGAGCCGAAGGTCCAGATCGGCTTCACCGTCACGCTCATCTCCCCGAGCCCGGCGCAGGCACAGCTGTTCATCGACGCACTCGGCGACGGCAACCGCTTGGTCTCGATCGTGCACTCGACACTCAGCCCGAACACCACCGCCTACGACCTGACGGTCAACGCCACCGCGTTCGTCCGCACCGAGAACTGAGGCCCGTCATGCGAGACACCACCGCTCTCGATGCCGTGCTCGCGACCGCCGCGGCGGCACGAGCATCCGACGTCCACCTGACTGCGGGGCGCCGGGCCCTGATGCGCGTCGACGGCGACCTCGTGCCGATCGTCGGGTACCTCGATCCGCTCTCGACCGAGTGGGTCGAGCGCGCTCTGCTCTCGATCATGTCGCCGGCGCACGCCGAGGACTTCGCGACGCACGGCGAGGTCGACCTCTCGTACGCATCCGATGGGCTCGGGCGCTTCCGCGTAAACGTGTTCCGCCAGCTGGGCGAGGTCGCGGCCGCGCTCCGCTTCATCGACACACGTGTGCTCTCGCTCGACGAACTCGGTGCCCCCGCGATCGCTCGTGACCTGGCGCTCAAACCCCGCGGCCTCGTCTTGGTCACGGGACCGACGGGGTCGGGCAAGTCGACGACGCTCACGGCGATGGTCGACATCATCAACCGGACGCTGCCCGCTCACGTGATCACGATCGAAGACCCCATCGAGTTCCAGCACGAGAGCCGCAAGGCCCTGATCCATCAGCGCGAGATCGGCTCAGACACGGCGTCGTTCGCCGAGGCGCTGCGCCGCGTGCTGCGACAGGATCCGGATGTGATCCTGATCGGCGAGCTGCGCGATGCCGTGTCGATCTCGACGGCGCTCTCCGCCGCTGAGACCGGCCATCTCGTCCTGTCGACCCTGCACACGCAGAGCGCCGCGAAGAGCATCAATCGCATCATCGACGTCTTCCCCTCGCACCAGCAGGACCAGGTGCGAACACAGCTCGGCGACTCGCTCCAGGGCATCATCAGCCAGACCCTGCTGCCACTGGCCCAGAACACGGGTCGAACGATCGCGACAGAAGTGCTCATCAACACCCCGGCCGTGGCCAACCTCATCCGCGAGGGCCAGACGGCGCAGATCTACTCGGCCATGCAATCGGGGTCGGCGCTCGGCATGCACACGTTCGACCAGGACCTGCGGCGTCTGGTCGAAGAGGGCACAATCGCGGAGAACATCGCCCGCGCCAATGCCGCCGACCCGAACAGTCTCGACGGGGTGCGGGTGCGCCCGCGCGACCTCGACGCCGAAGCGTGGATGACACACGCCGGTGAGCGTCACCTGGCCGGATGGGGGAACTGACATGGCACTGCTCCAGGAATACAGCTATCGGGCCGTCGACAACTCCGGCGGTGCGATCGTCAAGGGCACGCTCGAGGCCGTGAGCGAGAACGCCGTCGTCTCAAAGCTGCGTGTGCAGGGACTAACACCCGTCTCGGTCGTTCCCGTGTCGAAGACCGGGCTGAACCGGGATGTCTCGCTGCCCGGCATGCGCAAACGGGTGAAGGTGGCGGAGCTCGCCGTGATGGCGAAACAGATGGCCGGCCTCATCAACGCGGGCCTGCCGCTCATGCGAACGCTCGGCATCCTGATCGAGCAGACCGAGGGCAAGCAGTTGCAGAGTGCCCTCATCGCGGTGCACGCCGACGTCGAGTCCGGTGCGTCGCTCTCGATCGCTCTGGCGAGGCATCCGGATGTCTTCCCGCCCCTGATGGTGAGCCTCGTGCGCGTCGGCGAGACGGGCGGATTCCTCGGTCAGGCGCTCACCTCGATCGCCGAGACCTACGGCAAAGAGGCCGAGCTGCAGAACAAGATCCGGACGGCCACGACCTACCCGCTCGTCGTGCTCGTCATCGCGGTCCTCGGTGTTCTGGTGATGGTGACGTTCATCGTCCCGATCTTCGAGAGCATGTTCACGGGGATCGGTTCGGCCCTGCCGCTGCCGACACAGATCCTCGTCACGCTCTCGCACAACATGATGTGGATCCTTCCGCTGCTAGTCGTGCTCGCGCTCGCCGGGTGGGTGTGGTGGACACGCAACCGCCGAACCGACCGCGTCCGTCGCTTCATCGATCCGCTGAAGCTGAGACTGCCGGTGTTCGGCCCTCTGGCGACCAAGATCGCCGTGGCCCGCTTCACACGCAACCTCGCGATGATGCTGCAGGCGGGGGTTCCGCTCGTCCAAGCGCTGTCGATCGTCGGGCAGGCCTCGAACAACATCGTGATCGAGCAGGCCGTCCACGACATCCAGGACTCGATCCGGCAGGGACGCTCGTTCGCGGCGCCCCTCGCGAAGGCCGCGGTGTTCCCGTCGATGGTGGCGCAGATGGTGTCGGTCGGGGAGGAGTCGGGCACCCTGTCCGAGATGCTCTCAAGCATCGCCGACCTCTACGAGAACGAGGTCGAGACGGCTACCGATCAGCTCACGGCGACGATCGAACCCGTGCTGATCGTCGGCATCGGCATTTTGATCGGCGGAATGGTGATCTCGCTCTACCTGCCGATCTTCTCGCTGTACGGCGAGCTCAGCCAGACCGCCTGATCGAAAACAGGAGATCCGTCCGAAACAGGACGGATGGGCTGATTTTGTCCTGTTCTCGCCGAATCTCCTGTTCTCGGCAAGTCAGATGGAGACGCGCAGAACCTCTTCGATCGTGGTCAGGCCCTGCGTGACCTTGCTCCAACCGTCCTCGCGCAGCGAGACCATGCCGGCGGCGAGCGCCGCCTGACGCATCTCGGTGCCCGTTGCACGCGCGACGACCAGTTCTTCGAGCCGGTCGTCGATCGTCATGACCTCATGCAGCGCGATGCGGCCGCGGTAGCCCGTTCCGGAACAAATGGGGCATCCGGCGGCGCGATACACCTGCGGAGGATCGGATGGATCGTGCGGGAAGCCGAGGGACCTCAGCAGCTCGCTCGTTTCGGTGACGGGAGTCCGGCACTGGATGCAGAGGCGCCGGGCGAGACGCTGCGCGACGACGGCGGTGAGGGCCGTCGCAACGAGGAACGGTTCGCAGCCGATCTCGACCAGCCGGGGAAGCGCGCTCGGCGCATCGTTCGTATGGAGTGTCGAGAGAACCATGTGGCCCGTCAGCGAGGCCTCGATCGAGATGACGGCCGTCTCGTGGTCGCGGATTTCGCCCACCAGCACGATGTCGGGGTCACTCCGCAGGATCGAACGAAGTGCGGCGCCGAAGGTCAGCCCGGCGCGGTTGTTGACCTGCACCTGGTTGATGCCCGCGATTCGGTACTCCACGGGGTCCTCGACGGTGATGGCGTTCACGCGCGGGTTCGCGACGTCGCGGAGGGCCGTGTAGAGCGTCGTGGACTTTCCCGATCCTGTGGGGCCTGTCACCAGCACCATGCCGTGCGGGCGATGGATGGCCTTCGCAAACCGCTCCAGGTTGCCCGGCGACATCTGCAGGTCGGTCATCGCCATCGACTGACCCGTGTTGTCGAGGATGCGCATCACGATCTTCTCGCCCCAGACCGTGGGCAGGGTCGCCACGCGCAGGTCGATCTGGCGTCCCTCGTGGTGCACCGATAGGCGCCCGTCCTGCGGTCGCCGGCGCTCGGCGATGTCGACGGAGGACATGATCTTCAAGCGCGAGATGATCCCGTCCTGGATGGCGCGGTCGGCTCGCTGCATCTCATGAAGCACACCGTCGATGCGGAAGCGCACGGTCAGCTGATGCTCGCCGGGTTCGACGTGGATGTCGCTGGCCCGGTCATTGATGGCCTGGGCGATCAGCAGGTTCACGAATCGCACGACCGGCGCGTCGGCATCCTGATCATCGAGGGACGCCGTGAACGAGATCGTCGCGCTCTCGTTGGTCTCGCCGATCTGTTCGGAGAGGTCGCTCAGCTCTTCGTCGGAGCGGAGGTAGCGCTCGAACGCACGCTGGAGCGCGTCCGCGGCGACCACGACCGGCTCGACGCGCAGATCGGTCACACTCGTGACGTCATCGATCGCGATGATGTCGGTCGGATCGACCATGCCGAGGAGGAGTCGGTCGCCGGTGTGTTCGAGGGGCAGGATGCGGTAGCGGCGGCTGAGTGTTCCGGGAACGAGCGCGATCGTGTGCGGATCGATGACGACGGCCGAGATGTCGACGGCACGATGGCCGGTGTGGGTCGCGACGGCCTCAGCCAGCTGCCACTCCGAGACGAGCCCCCGATCGACCAGGTGGCGTTCGAGCTCGGAGGTATCGCCGAACTGCTCGAGCGCGGTCGCCATAACCCCGGCGCTCACCGCCCCCGATTGCACCAACGTCTGATAAATACCGCGCACGTGTGTACACCTCTCCTGCCGCGCTCCATCCTAGGGGCGAGGGCGTGCGTGTCCCGGTGCGCGCGACGCCATTGCCCCGCGGCGTCCGGGATCGATCGGTCGGATGGGTGTGAGCGGATGTCTCGGCTGTCAAGACGCTGCACGGTGGCGTGTGCGCGATTAGCCTGACCTGATGGCCGACACCGAAGCATCCGCACAGGCGCCCCGACCACCCATCGCCCGGATCATCGCGTGGGCGTTACAGCGCAAGCCCATCCGCGCATTCCTTCTCTACTCCGAGCACCGCGGACCGATGCTCGCCGACAGCATCACCTACCGCCTGCTGTTCGCGGTCTTCGCGGCCGTCCTGCTCGGGTTCTCGATTGCGGCGCTGTGGCTCTCGGGCGATGCGGTCGCGTGGCAAGCGCTTCTGAACGCGGTCAACTCGGTCATCCCCGGTCTCGTTGGCGAGGACGGGCTGGTCGATCCATCCGACATCCAAGCTCCGGCGGGCCTGAGCCTGACGGGTGTGCTGTCGTCGATCGGTCTGATCGGTGCGGCGATCGGTTCCGTGGGTCAGGTGCGTTCGGCGCTGCGCTCCCTCGCCGACCAGCCCAACGAGGACATCTTCATCGTCTGGGCTCTGCTGCGGAACCTCGCCGTGGCGGTCGGTGTGGGCGTTGCCCTCGTGGCCGCCGCGGGCGTGACGTTTTTCGGAACCGCCCTGGTCGACGTCGTCGGCGGATGGTTCGGCGTACCGGCCGATCACCCGCTCTCCTCCTGGGGAACGTGGCTGCTGTCGGCGGTCGTCGTCTTCGTTCTCGACACGCTGGTGATCGCCGTCATGTTCATCGTGCTGTCCGGCGTGAAGGCACCGGCGCGAGCACTCTGGACCGGCGCGCTGATCGGCGGGGTCGGGCTCGTCGTGCTCCAGCAGTTGTCGGGCCTGTTCGTCGGGGGAGCGCGCGCCAACCCGCTGCTCGCCTCGTTCGCGGCGCTCATCGCCCTGCTGCTCTGGTTCAACCTCTCCAGTCAGGTCATCTTGATCTCGGCGGCCTATATCTTGACCGGCGTCGAGGACGACCGCGACCGGGTGCGCTCGCGCTACGGCGCCCCCACCTTCCTCGCGCGGCGCGTGCGGCGGTCGGAGATCGCCCTGGAGGCGGCCAAAGCGGAGCTGGATCGAGCTCGCGAGGACGAGAAGAAGGAGCGCGAAGCGGCGCTCGCCGAACCGCAGGGAAAGAAATGAGCGACATCGCAGTCCTCACACTCGCCTACTCGGCCACCGCGGTCCGCGCCGCGGAGCAGCCCCTCCTGGAAGCCGGTGAACCCCTCATGGCCCGCGCAGCCGCGGCCACCGATGCGAGCGTTCGCGGCCTGCTCGAGGCATCCGTTGATCCCGCTGGGCCCATTCTCGTGCTCGCCGGCTCGGGCAACAACGGCGGGGATGCGCTTTTTGCGGCCGCCTCGCTCGCCGCCTCGGGCGTTCGCGTCGATCTGCTGCTGACGTCCGACCGTGCGCACAGCGAGGGGCTCGGCGCCGCCCGCCGCGCCGGTACGCGCTGCGTCGGTCTCGACGAGGTGCGGGGTGGCGCATCGGGCTATCGCGTGATCGTGGACGGAATTCTCGGGATCGGCACGTCGGCCACGCCGGCCCTGCGCGGCATCGCCCGCGCCGCCGTCGAGGCGCTGATTCCGGCGGTCCGATCAGGGGCCGCGGACCGGCCGCGGGTCGTCGCGGTCGACCTGCCGAGCGGGCTGCACCCCGACGATGGAACCGCGGACGACGCCGTGCTGCCGGCCGACGTGACCGTGACCTTCGGTGCCCTGAAGGCCGGGCTCGTGCGGGGACGCGGGCCCGAGGTCGCGGGTGACATCCGTCTCGTCGACCTGGGCCTCGGCCCGGCCCTCGCCCGTGTGCGGCCGGAGCTCGAGACATCCGTGCCCGTCCGCTCCGTCCCCTGACCCACGCGAGCCCCGCTTTCTTCGCCGCTTCAACTCGTCGAACGGACGCAACACGCCGCGCGCGCTCGATCCGCACGGCGTGGTGCGTCCGTTCGCGCGTGGGCCACGGCGCTTGCGGGCGCCGAAGGGCTCAGTCGCGCGCGTAGCGCTCGACGAAGGTCCGGAGCATTCGCGACGGGTGCGACACCGGCGCCGTGCGCACGGCCGCCAGCGTCAGCTCGAGTTCGTGCGCGGCGAAGTATCCGTGGCCCGCGTAGGCGTGGATGCGCGTCGTAATGCCGTCGACGTCGAGTTCGGGATGGAACTGCGTTGCGTAGACGTTTTGTCCGACGCGGAAGGCCTGGACGGGACATCCGGGCGAGGATGCCAGGTGCACGGCGTGTGCGGGCAGTCGCGACACCGCCTCTTTGTGTCCGACAAACGCCCCGAACTCCGTCGGTAGCCCCGCGAAGAGCGGGTCGCGCGCGCCCTCATCGGTGAGCGTGACCGGCACGACGCTGATCGGCTCGCCGAACGTTCTGTCGATCACCGCGCCCTCGTGCGCGCCCAGTGTGCCGATGCCGTAGCAGGCCCCGAAGAACGGGAAGTCGGCCGGAACGACCCGGTCGAGCAGCGTCGCGAATTCCGCCTCGACGCGTTGCTGCACCGGCGATTTCGCTTCGGGCGCGTCCGAAGCGTTGAACGGGCCGCCGCCGACGATGATGCCCGACAGAGAGTCGAGATCCAGAGCGGGCATCGGCCCGGCCTCCAGCCGCACCCGGATCAGATCGCGCTCGTCGAGCCCGGCGGCGCGCAGCATCGCGGCGTACTCCTCGTCCGCGGGCAGGTCCTCGGCCCGCGTGGCGAGCAGCACAAACGGTCGCACGGATTACGAGGCGTACGTGACGAGGCCGAGCTCGACATCCGAGACGAGCTGCGGATGCGTCGGCACGACCCGCACCGTGTAGCCGAACGGACCCGTCACGGCCAGCGGCACGGTGCCCGTGAATATTGTCAGCCCGTCGACCGCGTCGCCGGACGGCGTGAGCGGCACGATCGAGCGCTCGCCCGTGATGGCGTCCTCGGCATCCGTCGTGCCGCACACGAGTTGCACGGCGACATCCGCGGCGGAAAGCCCATCGAGTGCAACCGCGGCGCGCACCTCGAGCACGTCACCCGCCGCCGCCTGCTGGGCGATGCCCGACCCGTCCACGCTCGCGATGTGCACTGACGGCCATGCGGCCCGCACGTGTTCCGTGTACGCCGCGAGCTCACGCGCCAGCGCGAAGTCATCGGCGCGCAGCTCGGTGGCATGCTCGGACGCCGGGGTGTACAGGCGGGCGACGTATTCCCGCACCATCCGGTCGCTCGTCGCCTTCTGTCCGAGCACCTTCATCGTGTGCCGCACCATCCCGAGCCATTCGCTCGGCACACCGTCCGTGCGGTCGAAGAACTTCGGCACCAGCTGGTGCTCGATCAGGTCGTAGAGAGCGGATGCCTCGGCATCGTCTCGCTCGTCGTCCGATCCCGCCGTATCGGCCGTGGGGATCGCCCAGCCGTTCTGCCCGTCGAACCACTCGTCCCACCATCCGTCGAGGATCGACAGGTTGAGCGCTCCGTTGAGCGCCGCCTTCATACCGGACGTTCCGGATGCCTCGAGCGGCCGGATCGGGTTGTTCAGCCACACGTCGCAGCCCGGGAAGAGCGTCTTGGCGAGCGAGATGTCATAGTCGGGCAGGAAGACGATCCGCCCACGCACCTTCGGGTCGCGGCTGAAACGCACGAGCTCCTGGATCATCTGCTTGCCCGAGTCATCCGCGGGGTGTGACTTTCCGGCGACGATGATCTGCACCGGATGCTCGGGGTCGGTCAGGATCCGCGTCAACCGCTCGGGATCCCGCAGCATGAGGGTCAGACGCTTGTAGGTCGGCACGCGACGCGCGAACCCGATCGTGAGTGCCTCGGGATCGAGAACGCCGGCGAGGCCGGTGCGGCCGCGGGCCTCGTCGACCAGCTCGCCCTTCATCGTCGAGCGGGTGTCCCAGAGCTCACGGTCCGAGACGCGCGCGACATCCGTCCAGTCATGGGTCTCGACGTGGGCATCGCCGAAGGCCCGCTCGCTCAGGCCCTTGAGGGCGGGGTGCAGCCAGGTCGGCGGGTGGACGCCGTTCGTGATCGAGGTGATGGGAACCTCGTCGGTGTCGACGCCCGGCCACAGCTGACCGAACATTCCGCGGCTGACCTCGCCGTGCAGCAGTGAGACGCCATTCGCGTGCTGCCCGAGGTGCAGGCCGAGCACGGCCATGTTGAACACGCTCGGGTCGCCGCCCGGCCAGCTCTCGAGACCGAGCGCGAGGGCGCGCTGCGGATCGATGCCGCTGACGACACCGGCGGTCAGGTAGGCGGCGATCAGATCCTTCGGGAATCGGTCGATTCCGGCGGGAACGGGGGTGTGCGTCGTGAACACGGTGGAGGCGCGTACCTGCGCCAGGGCCTCGTCGAACGTCAGGCCATCGTGGGTGATGAGCTCGGACATCCGCTCGATGCCCTGCAGCCCCGCGTGGCCCTCGTTCGTGTGATAGACATCGGCCTCGGGCCGGCCGGTCACACGGCACCAGGCGCGCAGGGCGCGAACGCCGCCGATTCCGAGCAGTGCCTCTTGTAGCAAGCGGTGCTCGCCACCACCGCCGTAGAGACGGTCGGTGACCCGACGCATCTCTTCCGTGTTCGAGGGTGTCTCGGAGTCGAGCAGCAGGAGAGGCACGCGTCCGATGTCGGCCACCCAGATGCGCGCGTGCAGCACGCGACCGCCGGTGATGTCGAGCGACACCTCGACCGGGGTACCGGCTTCGTCGCGCAGCAGCGTCAGGCCGAGGCCGTGGGGGTCGAGCAGCGGATAGCTCTCGCGCTGCCAGCCGTCGTCGCCGATCGATTGGCGGAAGTACCCCGCGCGGTAGAACAGCCCGATGCCGGTCAGTGGCACGCCGAGGTCCGAGCAGCTCTTGAGGTGATCGCCGGCCAGGATGCCGAGGCCACCCGAATACTGGGGGAGGGAGCCGTCGACCCCGAACTCGGGGGAGAAGTACGCGATGTGCTCGGGCTTCGGGCCCTGGACGCGCTGGAACCACCGCGGCTGCGTCAGATACGCCTCGAGGCGATCGGCCTCTTCCGTGACGCGGTCGACGAAGGCGTCATCGCGGGCGAGGGCGTCCAGGCGCTCCTGCCCCAGCGCCCCGAGCATCCGGGCCGGGTTCTCTCCGACCTTCGCCCAGACCGCGGGATCCATGGACTCGAAGAGGGCGTGCGTGGCGCGACTCCACGACCAACGCCAGTTGGCGGCGAGCGTGTCGAGTGCCGCGATGCTTTCGGCGAGGACGGGTCGGACCGTGAACGTGCGAATGGCCTTCATGCGACTGATCATAGGCGTCTCATCTGACGTGATCCGACCGCGGCGAACGGGGTCCTGTCGTACCCGCGGGGTAGGGTCGAAGAAGGAGGAATTATGTCTATTGCACGACTTTCCGGAGGGCCCCTCGACGGCCAGGTGGTACCCCTCGAAGATGCCGACGACGACTCGCTCGTCCTGCCCTACAGCGAAGGTCAGATCGTCTACCGCCGTCAGGGCGAGCTCGAGCAGACCGGCGAATCGGATGGCCCCACGCAGGCCACGTTCGTTTACGTCGAAGAGACGCAAGAGATCAGGCCGAGCGACGAGTGAGCCGACGCGCTCGATCGAGGTCGAGCGCAAATACGACGTGAGCGAGGCCACCCGGTTGCCGGATCTGGCCTCGCTTCCGGGTGTGGCCGGTGTCTGGCCGCCCGAGTTGCGGCCGCTGGATGCGATCTATTTCGACACGGCAGAGCTCTCTCTCTCCCGTCGTGCTGTCGCGGTGCGTCGCCGGACGGGTGGTCCTGATGAGGGGTGGCACGTCAAGTCCAGCGCCGCCGATGGTCGCCACGAGTGGGGATGGCCGCTGGGCGAGGCGCTGCCGTCCGATCCGCTCACGGTTGCTGTGCCCACCGATGTTCGCTCGTCGGTGACCGAATGGTGCGGTGACGACGAACTACGCCCCATCGCGCGCGTTCGGAACCAACGGCACGCGATCCTGCTTCAGGATGCCTCGGGCGCCGTCATCGCCGAGTTCGTCGACGACCACGTCCAGGCCACAGACCTCCAGACGGGTGCCGCGACGAACTGGCGCGAATGGGAGGTCGAGCTCGGCCCCGCCGCGCCCGCGGATGAGCGTGGCCGCGCCGAGTTCTTCGCGGCGGTCGATGCCGCCGTCGCCGCCGTCGGGGGAGTGCCCGCGGCATCCGGTTCGAAGCTGCAGCGCGCCCTCGGTCGCTGACGAGCGGACTGTGCGCAACGTCCGGTCGTTGAGCGAGGAGCGTAGCGACGAGTCGAAACGCATTGACTATGCGCGTCTGTTGGTTTCGACTCGCTGCGCTCGCTCAACCTGAGCCGCAAAGGACTCAACGCGCTCTTCGCGCGCATTGAGTCCTTTCGGCTCACATGTTGATCATGTGACCGGCGAGGCCGTGGAAGGCTTCCTGCACGGCTTCCGACAGGGTCGGGTGCGTGTGAACGTTGCGTGCCGCCTCGAGAGCCGTGAGGTCCCACTTCTGCGCCAGCGTGAGCTCGGGGAGCAGTTCGGACACGTCGGGGCCGATCAGGTGACCGCCGAGAAGCTCGAGGTGCTCGGCGTCGGCGATCAGCTTGACGAAT
>NZ_HG779622.1:0-33068 GCF_000582705.2 Microbacterium sp. C448 | reverse complement strand
CTCGCCGAGGCCGTTGGCCTTGCCGTTCGCCGAGAACGGGAACTTCGCGACCTTGATCTCGTGACCGGCGTCGCGAGCCTGCTGCTCGGTCAGGCCGAACGACGCGACCTGCGGCGAGCAGAACGTCGCACGCGGCATCATGCGATAGTCGCCGAGCGCCATCGTCTCGGCCTTGCCGATCGTCTCGGCAGCGACCACGCCCTGAGCCTCGGCGACGTGCGCGAGCTGCAGCTTCGCCGTCACGTCACCGATTGCGTAGATGTGGGGGACGTTCGTGTGCATGAAGTCGTCGATCTCGATCGCACCGCGATCGGTCAGCTTCACGCCCGTGTTCTCGAGTCCGTAGCCCTCGACGTTGGCCGCGAACCCGATCGACATCATGACCTTGTCAGAGTCGATGGACTGCGTCTCGCCGCCGCTATTGGGGGTGTAGGTCACGGTCACGTGATCGCCGTGGTCGGTGACCGACTCGACCTTGGTGGACGTCAGGATGTCGACGCCGTACTTCTTGTACTGGCGGGCGATCTCTTTCGAGACATCCGCGTCCTCGTTCGGGAGCGCCCGGTCGAGGAACTCGATGATCGTCACCTTGACGCCGAAGTTCGTCATGATGAAGGCGAACTCCATGCCGATCGCGCCGGCACCGACGATCACGATGGACTTCGGCAGGCCGCGCGTCATGATCTGCTCTTCGTACGTCACGACGTTCTCGCTCAGCTCGACGCCGGGGAGGAGGCGGACCTTCGCGCCCGTGGAGATGATCGCGTTGTCGAACGTCAGGCGCTCGGATTGACCGTCGGCCTTGGCTACGTCGATCGTGTTCGCGTCGACGAACGAACCCTTGCCCTCGTACTCGATGACCTTGTTCTTCTTCATCAAGAAGTGGATGCCCTTGACGTGCGTGTCGGCCACCTTGCGGCTGCGGTCCCACGCGGTGCCGAAGTCGAAGTGCACGTCACCCGAAATGCCGAACTGCTCGGCCTGGTGGGTGAACACGTGGGCGAGGTCGGCGTTGCGCAGGAGCGCCTTCGAGGGGATGCACCCGACGTTCAGGCACACACCGCCCCAGTACTTCTGCTCGATGATGGCTACCGAAAGACCGAGCTGAGCGCTTCGCACGGCCGCGACATATCCGCCGGGGCCAGCACCGAGAATGACGACGTCGTAGTGAGGCATACCTTCAAGCCTAGACCCCGCGCGAGGGTCCCGTGCCGGGCTCAAAACCCGTTCCGGTACCGTTCAAACTCCGCCGTTGCGGCCCCGCGCCCGTGCCATCAGGATGGCCACGACAGCGCCGCCGAGACCGACCACGACGATGCCGACGACGATCCAGATCGGGGTGAGATCGAAGCCCCCGGCATCCGTTGCATCTTCCCCTTCGGCGTCGGTCGTCGTGGGAATATCGGCGGGCACGGATGTCTCGCCGACCGAGAACGTCAGCTCACCCGAAATGGGGTGACCGTCGCTGGAGACGATGCGCCAGACGACCCTGTAGGTGCCGCGCTCGTCGGTGCCGGACAACTCCTGGATCACGCCGTTCCGATCGAGGATCGGGTCGCCCTGCTGGACCTCGGCACCCGAAGGATCGATCACGAGGACTTCGGTCGCGCCCTCGCCCTCGAGGGGATTAGCGCTGAAGCGCAGGTCGATCGCGCTCGGGCCTGTCTCGACGATCTCGCCGTCGTCGGGGGTGCTACCGATCAACTCGTCGTGCGCGAAGGCGGCGGAAGGCGCGGCGACGAAGAACGCGCACAACGCAACCAGCAACACGGCGAGGCCGGGACGTCGAATGGCGGACGGGCGTCGACGCGGCTGAGACTTCACCCTTCGAGACTAATCGAGGGTCCCTGGGCGCCGGCCGGGGTGCGGGCGAGACTGCATGGAGAAGGCGTGGCCCGTCGCGCGTGGATCCGATCGGCTAGTCTGGACCGCGAGGAGGACAGCGTGTCAGAACAGCAAGACCAGGCGCCCCCGGCCATGCGCCGCGAGGCAGAGCCGGCGCATTCCACGCCCGATACGACCCAGACGTTCGGACACGATTCCGACCTCTCGTTCGTCCCGTTCGGTTCCGAGCTCTCGCAAGCCGAACTGGACGCCATTTCGGCTCTCCCCGCGCGAGCGGCATTGCTGCTCGTCCGGTCGGGCCCGACGGCCGGTGCGCGATATCTGCTCGATTCTGAGGTCGCCACCGTGGGTCGCCACCCCGAGGCAGACATCTTCTTCGATGACGTGACCGTCTCTCGTCGCCACGCCGAAATCACGCGACGTCCCGAAGGATTCGAGCTCGTCGATCAGCGCTCGCTGAACGGCAGCTATGTCGATGGGGAGCGCGTTGATCGCGCCCTGCTCGTCAACGGTGCCGAAGTGCGGATCGGAAAGTTCCGTCTGACCTTCTTCATCTCTCCGGTCGATCTGCCGTTGCCGGCGGACGGCTGATGCCCGCGGCTCTTTCTCGAAACTCCGCGGCAGGCGCGGGACTGCTCAGTATCGGGCAGGTGCTGGCCCGGCTCACGCCGGAGTTTCCCTCCCTCACGACATCGAAGCTTCGCTTCTTGGAAGTTCAGGGCATCGTCACGCCGACCCGCACCGAGTCCGGGTACCGCAAGTTCTCTCCCGCGGACGTCGACCGGCTTCGACTGGCACTCCAGTTGCAGCGCGACCATTACCTGCCCCTGGGCGTCATCCGCGAATATCTCAGTGACCTCGATGCGGGCCGCGACCCGAGTCACCCGGGTCAGCAGCCGCCCCCCACGATCCACCCGCAGGGGCGTCGGTACCGCCGGGACGAACTGTTGCGCGCTGCCGGCGCGACGCCACAGCTCTTCAACGAGGCCGTGTCGTCGGGCATCCTTCCGGCCGCGGAGTCGTTCGGCGATCAGAGCGTCTCGTTGTTGCGAGCGATCGTTTCGCTCGACAGCCACGGCATCGAACCCCGTCACCTCCGGACGATCCGACAGAGCGCCGAGCGCGACGTCTCGTTGATCGAGCAGGCGCTGGCCCCGCTCACCCACCGCACCGACGCGCCCTCGCGTGCACGAGCGAACGAAGTGGGTCCCGAGCTCGCACGACGCCTCGATGAGGTGCGCGCCATCTTCGTGCGATCCGCGCTCACCCGGTTGCTTCCGTGACGGCTTCGACGTTCGCGACGGGTCGTCCGGCGTGTCGCGGCGGATGTCGTTGCTCGGTGACGGCGGGTGTCCTAGCGTGGGGGATGAGCCGCGAATCTGCGTCTCGGAACCCGGCGAGGAGGACGCGATGAACGCTGGCGAACTCGCCGACGAGAAGCGTTTCGACTCGGATCTGCTCTTCACGGACGGCCTTCCGGCGATGGACGACGAGGTCGGCTACAAGGGCGCGGTAGCCGCCCGGGCTGCGGGAATCACGTACCGGCAGCTCGACTACTGGGCCCGCACCGAACTGGTCGAGCCGACCGTTCGTGGCGCAAGCGGTTCCGGATCGCAGCGACTTTACGGATTCCGCGACATTCTGGTGCTCAAGCTCGTGAAGCGCCTTCTCGACACCGGGATCTCTCTGCAGCAGATTCGCACTGCGGTCGATCAGCTCCGCGCCGCGGGTATCCGCGACCTTGCGGGCACGACGCTGATGAGCGATGGAGCATCCGTCTATCTCTGCACGTCCAACGACGAGGTCATCGACCTGGTCAGCCGCGGCCAGGGTGTCTTCGGCATCGCCGTCGGCAAGGTGCTGCGCGAGGTGGAGTCGACGCTCGTCGAGTTCGGCCCGCAGACGGTCGACACGATCGACGAGCTCGCCGCTCGCCGCTCGGCCCGCACGGCCTGACCAACGCACCGGTCTGCAGGCGAGGGCGCCTCGCCATGTGACGGTGACCCGCTGCCGCCGGACAGACGATGTCCCACTTTCGCTCGGTATGAGGGCGAGTTACCGGCGGAAAATGGGACGCAAGAGCGAAAAAGTGGGACACACAGAGGGCAGACGAGGACTTTGGGTCGGCGGATCGCCCTGGCCAGCTTCTGCTGCGCGGTGCGTCGAACTCAGATGCGGGCGTCGCCCGGGACGGGGATGCGGCCGGTGCGCATGACGCGGTCGAGCAGCGCGTCGAAGTCCGCCGCGAGTTCTTGGGCGGAATCGCCGGGCCAGATGTGCAGCGGCTTTGCCGCGCCCTGCGCCTGCTGCAGCGACGTGCGCTCGGGCAGCTGGGGGGACAGGACGAGGGGGCCGAACATGTCGCGCAGCTCCTTGATGCGGAACTGGTGCTCGATCGACTGCGGGCGCACCCGGTTGACGACGATGCCGAGGGGCTGCAGTCGCGGTGAGAGACCGCGACGGATCTCTTCGATCGCACGCAGCGCGCGATCAGCGGCGGCGACCGAGAACAGGCCCGGTTCGGAGACGACGATGACCCGGTCGCTGGCCGCCCACGCGGTTCGCGTCAGGGCGTTCAGCGAGGGGGCGCAATCGACGAGGACGAGGTCGTAGTCGGCCTCGATCGTCGCAAGCGCCTCTTCGAGCTTCCAGACGTCGCGCACGCTCGGGTGCGGACCGTCGAAGTTGATGGCCGAGGGGCTGCCGATGAGCACATCGATCGTGCCGGGGTGGACCTTTGCCCACCCGCTCGACGTGATCGCCTGGCGGACGACCTTTTCTTTCGGGTTTCCGAGTACGTCGGCGACGTTGAGTCGGCCGGCCACCTGGATATCCATGCCGGTCGAGACATCCGACTGCGGGTCGAGGTCGACGACGAGGGTTCGGACGCCCCGAGCAAATGCCGCGGAGGCAAGCCCGAGCGTCACGGTGGTCTTTCCGACCCCGCCCTTGAGGGAACTGACGCTGAGTACGTGCACAATCGTCTACGTTACCGTCCCCTAGGCTGTGGAACACACTCAGGTCGACGCGCCGAAGCTGTGAGGTGTCATGTTCCGCAAGATCCTTGTCGCAAATCGTGGTGAGATCGCCATCCGCGCTTTTCGGGCCGCCTATGAAGTGGGCGCTCGCACGGTTGCTGTCTTTCCCTACGAGGATCGCAACTCGCTCCACCGGCTGAAGGCCGATGAGGCGTACGAAATCGGCGAGCGGGGTCACCCGGTGCGCGCCTATCTCGACGTCGACGAGATCATCCGCGTCGCCCTCGAGAGTGGTTGCGACGCGATCTATCCCGGCTACGGATTCCTGTCCGAGAATCCGGACCTTGCCGAGCGCGCCAGCGCCAACGGCATCGCGTTCATCGGACCGCCCGCGCGGGTGCTCGAGATGGCCGGTAACAAGGTCACGGCCAAGCATCACGCCATCGCCGCCGGGGTGCCCGTGCTCGCCTCGACTGAGGCGTCCGCGGACGTCGATGAGCTGCTCGCGCAGGCCGACGGCATCGGTTTTCCGCTCTTCGCCAAGGCGGTCGCCGGCGGCGGGGGACGCGGGATGCGCCGGGTCGAGAGCAAGGGCGAGCTCGCTCCCGCCCTGGCCGAGGCGATGCGCGAGGCCGACAGCGCGTTCGGCGACCCGCGCATGTTCCTCGAGCAGGCGGTCGTCCGCCCGCGTCACATCGAGGTGCAGATTCTCGCCGACGCGGAGGGGCACACCGTCCATCTCTTCGAGCGCGACTGCTCTGTGCAGCGACGGCACCAGAAGGTCATCGAGATCGCGCCCGCGCCGAACCTCGACGACGACCTGCGCCAGCAGCTGCACAAGGACGCCGTGGCCTTCGCCGAGTCGATCGGCTACGTCAACGCCGGTACGGTCGAGTTTCTCGTGGACACCGAGGGGGAACGCGCCGGAAAGCACGTCTTCATCGAGATGAACCCGCGCATCCAGGTCGAGCACACGGTCACCGAAGAGGTGACGGATGTCGATCTCGTCCAGTCGCAGATGCGCATCGCCGCGGGCGAGACGCTCGCCGAGCTCGGCCTCGAGCAGCAGGACATTCGCCTGCGGGGCGCGGCGCTGCAGTGCCGCATCACGACCGAGGACCCGACGCAGGGATTCCGCCCCGACACGGGCAAGATCACGACGTACCGTTCTCCCGGTGGCGCCGGCATTCGCCTCGACGGTGGAACGACCGCGGCCGGTTCGCAGGTCAGCCCTCACTTCGACTCGATGCTTGCGAAGCTCACGTGCCGTGGGCGCGACTTCCCGGCCGCCGTCGCGCGGGCGCGGCGTGCCCTGGCAGAGTTCCGCATCCGTGGCGTCTCGACGAACATTCCCTTCCTGCAAGCCGTGCTCGATGACCCGTCGTTCGTTGCGGGAGACATCGCGACGTCGTTCATCGACGAGCGTCCCCAGCTGCTGCGGGGACGGGAGTCGAAGGACCGCGGGACGCGCCTGCTGAACTGGCTCGTCGATGTGACGGTCAACAAGCCGAACGGCGAAAATCCGCTCTCGATCGACCCGGCGATGAAGCTGCCGAAGGTCGACCTGAGTGCGCCCGCACCGGACGGTGGACGCCAGCGCCTGCTCGAACTCGGGCCCACCGGGTTCGCTCGCGCGCTCCGCGAGCAGAAGCCGCTCGCCGTGACCGACACGACCTTCCGCGACGCGCACCAGTCGCTGCTGGCGACCCGTGTCCGCACGCGTGACCTCATCGCGGTCGCCCCCTACGTAGCGCGCCTGACTCCGGGCCTGTTCTCGGTCGAGGCGTGGGGCGGGGCCACCTACGACGTCGCGCTGCGCTTCCTCGGCGAGGACCCCTGGGAGCGCCTGGAGCGTCTGCGCGAGGCGCTGCCCAACATCCCCATTCAGATGCTGCTGCGCGGCCGCAACACGGTGGGCTACACGCCGTACCCGACCGAGGTGACCGACGCGTTCGTGCGCGAGGCGGCCGCGACGGGTGTCGACATCTTCCGCATTTTCGATGCGCTCAACGATGTTGCGCAGATGCGTCCCGCGATCGATGCCGTGCTAGCGACGGGTTCGACGGTCGCCGAAGTGGCCGTCTGTTACACGGGCGACCTGCTGAACCCGAAAGAAGATCTGTACACGCTCGACTACTACCTGCGTCTCGCCGAGCAGATCGTCGATGCGGGTGCCCATGTGCTCGCGATCAAGGACATGGCCGGGCTCCTGCGTCCCGAGGCCGCATCGCGACTCGTGTCGGCCCTGCGTGCGCGCTTCGACCTGCCGGTCCACGTGCACACACACGACACACCGGGTGGACAGCTTGCGACGCTCCTCGCCGCGAGTGCGGCGGGCGCGGACGCGGTGGATGCGGCATCCGCACCCATGGCGGGAACCACCAGCCAGCCGTCCCTCTCGTCTCTCGTAGCCGCCCTCGCCCACACCGAGCGCGACACGGGGCTCGACCTCGACGCCGTCGCGGACCTCGAGCCCTACTGGGAGGCCGTGCGGCACCTGTATGCCCCGTTCGAGTCCGGCCTGCCGGGCCCCACAGGCCGGGTCTACCGTCACGAGATTCCGGGAGGGCAACTGTCGAACCTGCGTCAGCAGGCGATCGCGCTCGGATTGGCGGATGACTTCGAGCTGATCGAGGACATGTACGCGGCGGCCAACGGCATCCTCGGGCGCATTCCGAAGGTGACCCCGTCGTCGAAGGTCGTCGGCGACCTCGCCCTGCACCTCGCGGCCGTCAAGGCCGACCCCGCCGACTTCGAAGCGAATCCGCAGAACTACGACATCCCGGATTCCGTCGTCGGATTCATGGCGGGCGAGCTGGGAGATCTGCCGGGCGGATGGCCCGAACCATTCCGCACAGCCGTGCTGGCCGGGCGCACCGTGAAGATCGAGGTTGAACCGTTGGCTCCGGCCGACTCCGAAGCGCTCGCGGGCGATGCCGTCGCGCGCCGCGAAGCGCTCAACAGACTGCTGTTCCCGGTGCCGACTCGGCAGTTCGCTCAGGTCCGCGAGGTCTTCGGGGATGTGTCGCTGCTGGACACCTCCGACTACCTCTACGGTCTCGTGCCGGGCGAGGAGCACGCGGTCGAGATCCAGCGGGGCGTGCGGCTGCTGGTCGGGCTCGAGGCGATCGGCGAGGCCGACGACAAGGGCATGCGCACGGTCATGACGACGCTGAACGGTCAACTGCGTCCCGTTTTCGTGCGGGACCGGAGCATTGCCGTCGAGGCTCGACAAGCCGAGAAGGCTGACACGACGAAGCCCGGTCAGATCGCTGCGCCATTCTCCGGAGTGGTCACGCTCAAGACATCCGTCGGTGACGCGATCCACGCGGGGGAGGCGGTCGCCTCGATCGAGGCGATGAAGATGGAAGCGGCGATCACGTCGCCCGTCGACGGCGTGATCGAGCGCCTCGCGATCGGCGCGACCCAGCAGGTCGAGGCTGGTGACCTTTTGGTCGTGGTGCGTCCGGCGCACTAATCTGGGGCAAGTCCCACCCCCCAACTGCAAGGTCCGGAGTTCCAGTGACGCCTCACGGCAAAGATCCGAGCGCCGACGACGACCCGGACAACGGGATCCTCGACGACGTACCCTCGGTCGAGACGTCGGGCATCGGTCTGATGGGCATGCAGACGGCACATGTCAACATCGCTCTTCCCTCAGAAGAGGAGGATGACGACGACGACGTCGTCGAGGGCGACATCGCCTTCGAGGGCGGATTCGTCACGATCGAGCTGCCCGCAATGGCTGCCGCCGAGGGTGACGATCTCGCCGAAGACGGTGACGCCGACGCGAATGAGGGTGCGGCGATCGAGGCCACCGCGGCCGACGAAGAATCCACCGGCGACGACGAATCCACTGCAGACGATCTCTCCGGCGCGGAGGTTGTTGTCGAAGAGCTGGCATCTGAAGAGCGTGCAACCCAGGACCTCGCGCCCGAAGATCTCGCTACCGAGAGCCTCGCGTCTGCAGATCTCGCGGTTGCCGATACCTACGTCGAAGACGCCGAAACAGATGACGTTCCTGTGGATGAGGTGGAGCTGACCGGCTTCGAGCCGACCGGGTTCGAACCGACCCCCGCGGCGTCAGAACCCGTAGCGTCGGAAACCCACGCGTCGGATGCCGATGACGTGGACGATGAGTATCTCGAAGCACCGGTTGACGACGCACCGGACGAGAAGGAGACGACGATGAACGATGAGACCGATCGGGCTGCACAGCCCGCCGAGCGGCGCGAGGTCGCTCGCGCCACGCAGGCCGAGGCGCCCGTGCTGGTCTCACGGAGGATCGGCGACCTCGCGGATGTCGCCGAGCGTGAGACATCCGATCTGCTGACCGCCGACCGCCTGCTCGACCCGGCGCAGGTCACGCGACCCGAGCCCGAGGGCGTTTGGCAGCACCTGCTGTATTCGGTGTCCGGCGGCAAACTGAACATCGGTGACAGCAAGCGCGCCCGCGCGCGCAAGGCGATGGATCGCCGGATCGCGGCCCCCCTGCCCGGCGGCGGGGCACGCTTCGTCGCGATCGTTTCGCGCAAGGGCGGTGTCGGGAAGACGACCATCACCACGCTGCTCGGACAGGCCCTCGCCGACGCGCGCGACGACCGCGTCATCGCTGTCGACGCCAACCCCGATCGGGGTACGCTCGCCGAGCGGATCGCGCGAAGGAGTGGGCGAACGGTCCGCGATCTGGTGCGCGAGCGCGAAAACCTCCGCGGATACAACGACGTCTCGGCCATCGTCGCCCGCGACGAGACCCGCCTCGACGTGCTCGCATCCGATACCGATCCGCGAATCGCCGAGGCTTTCAGCGGCGACGAGTATCGCGCGGTCGCCGAAGTCGCGGCCCACTACTACTCGGTCGTGCTGACCGATACGGGCACCGGCATCGTGCACTCGGTTATGGGCGCCACACTCGAGCGCGCCGACCGGCTGGTCGTCGTCGCGGGTCAGAGCATCGACGAAGCGCGACTGGCATCCGAGACGCTCACGTGGCTCGAGGCGAACGGCTACGAGGATCACGTGCGGAGCGCGATCGTCGTGCTCAACATGTCATCGCCCGGAACCCCGCCCGTGCGCCAAGACGAGCTCGAGGCGCACTTCCGTACCCGCGTGCGCGATGTGCTCCGTGTTCCGTATGACCCGCAGCTCGCTACCGGAGGCGCCATCGTCTTCCGCGACCTGCAGCCCGCGACCCGGGCGGCGGCTCGTGAGCTCGCCGCGAAGGTCGTCGAGGGCCTCCAGTCCGTGTCGACGGCGGCCTGACGCACTATGGCTGTGCGTGACATCCGTCTCTTCGGCGATCCCGTGCTGAAGTCGCGCTCGAGCGAGATCGGCGAAATCGACGAAAGCGTGCGCGCGCTCGTCCGAGACCTGCTCGACACGGTCGAGCCGCCGGGGCGTGCCGGGGTCGCTGCCCCGCAGATCGGCGTGGGTCTGCGCGCCTTCAGCTACAACATCGACGGTGATATCGGATATGTCTTGAACCCCGTTCTCGTCGAGGTTCGCGGCGAGCCGGAGCCGGTGGACGAGGGATGCCTCTCGGTTCCGGGACTGTGGCATCCGGCGCTGCGGTACCCGTGGGCGCGCGTGGAGGGTATCGACGTCGACGGCGAGCCCGTCGTGCTCGAGGGCGAGGGGCTGCTCGCCCAGGCACTCCAGCACGAGACCGACCACCTCGACGGCACGCTGTACCTCGATCGACTCACCCCGGAGCGTCGCCGATTGGCGATGCGCGAGGTGCGCGAGTCATCCTGGTTCTAGGCAGTCGTCTCGACGGTTCAGTGACCGTGAGGCCGTCGTTTCGACTCGCCTGCGGCTCGCTCAACGACCGGGGGATCGTTCGTTGAGCGAGCGCAGCGAGTCGAAATGCGCTACGGCATCGTGAGATTCGTCGTTGCGACCGGCTCGCGGTAGAGCTCGGCGATGTCGTCCGCAAAATCTCCGACGATGACGTTGCGCTTGATCGACATCTTCGGCGTGAGGTGCCCGCTTGCCTCGGTCCACTCGCTCTCGAGGATCGTGAACTTGCGGATCGACTCTGCACGAGACACATGGGTGTTGGCCGTATCGATCGCCCGCTGCACCTCAGCACGCACGGCATCATGCTGAGCAGCTTCGGCAAGGGTCATCGTGCCGTGGCCGTTGTTCGCGAGCCATGTCGGCAGCATCTCGGAATCGAGCGTGACGAGGGCCGCGATGAAGGGCTTCTGGTCGCCGACGACGACGACCTGTCCGACGATCGGGTTGGCGCGGATCGGGTCCTCGAGCGCGGCGGGAGCGACGTTCTTGCCTCCCGCGGTCACGATAATCTCTTTCTTACGTCCTGTGATCGTCAGGAAGCCCTCGTCATCGAACGTTCCGATGTCGCCGGTCGTGAACCACTCACCGTCGAACGCCGCGGCGGTCGCCTCGGGGTTGCGCCAGTACTCCTTGAACACGTTGATGCCGCGCACCTCGACCTCGCCGTCCTCGGCGAGGCGGACTCCGACGCCGGGCAGGACGGGGCCGACGGTGCCGATCTTCGACTTGGTCGCGAGGTTCACGGTCGCCGGGGCGGTGGTCTCGGTCAGGCCGTAGCCCTCGAGGATCACGATGCCGAGGCTGTGGAAGAAGTGGCCGAGTCGCGGTCCGAGGGGGGCCGAACCGGAGACGGCGTACTGGATGCGTCCACCCATGGCAGCCCGCAGCTTGCTGTAGACGAGCCGGTCGAACAGCGCGAACTTGATCTTCAGCCCGAGCGGGATCTTCTTCCCGTCCTGCAGGAGCTTCGAGTGCTCGATCGCGGCGTCCGCGGCGGCGCGGAAGATCTTGCCCTTGCCGCCGGCCTCGGCCTTCTGCTCGGACGAGTTGTAGACCTTCTCGAACACGCGCGGAACGGCGAGCAGGAACGTCGGCTTGAACGAGCCGAGCGCGGGCAAGAGCTGCTTCGTGTCGGGCTGGTGCCCCGTCTTCACGCCCGCGTGCACATCGAGGATGGAGATGAAACGCGCGAAAACGTGCGCCGTGGTGATGAAGAGGAGCGTGGACGCGCCGGGCGTCTGCACGACCTCTTTCAGCGCGACGGCTGAGTTGCGCGACAACTCGACGAAATTGCTGTGCGTGAGCACGCATCCCTTCGGTCGTCCCGTCGAACCCGAGGTGTAGATGAGGGTCGCGATGTCCGACCCCTGCGCGATACCGCGGCGGCGTTCGATCTCGGAGTCGGGGACCGATGCTCCCAGCTCAGTCAGCTTGTCGATCGCCCCGAGGGCGAGTTGCCAGACCTCGCGGATCAGGGGAAGGTCGCCGCGGACCTCGTCGAGACGAGCGGCATGGTCGGCAGCTTCAACGATGCAGACCACGGCACCCGAGTCCTCGAGGATCCACTGGATCTGGTGAGGAGAACTCGTCTCGTAGATCGGAACCATGACGGCGCCCGCGTAGAACAACGCGAAGTCGACCAGGGTCCACTCGTACGTCGTGCGTGCGAGGAATCCGACCTTGTCGCCGGGTTCGATCCCGGACGCGGCGAATCCCTTGGCGAGGGCGATCACCTGACGGCGGAACTCCGCCGCGGTGATGTCTCGCCACCCCTCGCCCTGCGGCACGGCGAAGAGCGCGAGATCGGGCGTTGCCGCGACGCGATCTTCGAGCAGGTGGGTCACATTGGCTTTCGGGTCCGCGGGAACAATTGCGGGGACCTCGAATTGGACGGCACTCATTATCGGCAGCTCCTTTGGCACCGGGGTGTTGTCGGCTTCAGGCTGAGTCTACCCTCTGGTGATACTCGGTCTCAGGGATTCGAGACCCGGTTCGCGGGCGTGTGCGCGGCTAGACTGCACGAGGCCGTCCGTGGCCGCACGAGGTCGCGAAGGGGTGTGGGAGTGCTTTCGATCGGCATCGACATCGGCGGAACCAAGATCGCCGGGGGAGTGGTCGATGGATCGGGCGCGATCACGCGCGCGCTCCGCGTCGACACCCCCGAGAGCCCGCGCGACATCGAGGTGGCCGTAGCCGCGATGATCCGCGAGTTGCGTTCCGACTCCGCCATCAGAGCGGTCGGCGTGGCAGCCGCGGGATTCATGAATCGCGAACGCACGATCATGCGCTTCTCGCCGAACATCGCGTGGCGTGACGAACCCCTGCGCGATCGGATCGCCGAGCTCGCGGGGGTCCCGATCGTGCTCGAGAACGACGCGGATGCCGCCGGTTGGGCCGAGTATCGCTTCGGCGCCGGTCGCGGTCGCGGTTCGGTGGCGATGATCACTCTCGGGACGGGCGTCGGTGGCGCGATCATCACGGACGGTGAGCTATCGCGCGGCGGCTTGGGGATCGGCGGCGAGCTGGGACATGCGCGCCTCATCCCGAACGGGTTGCCCTGCGGGTGCGGCCGGAGCGGATGCCTCGAGCAGTACGCATCCGGACATGCCTTGCGCCGTATCGCCGGCGAGATCGCCGAGTCCGAGGCATCCGGAATCGGGGCGGCCCTCGCCGCGCGTCGGGGCGCCGATGGGCAGATCCCCGGAGCGGCGATCGCCGACCTCGTGCGCGTCGACGACCCGGGGGCTCTGGAAGCCGTGCATCGCGTCGCCGTCTCGCTCGGCGAGGCGTGTGGCAGTTTCGCCGCCATTCTCGATCCCGAGATCTTCGTGATCGGCGGGGGAGTATCGATGCTCGGCGAACGGCTCCTCGGGCCCGTGCGCGAGGCATTCCGTTCGGCCCTGCCCGCTGCCAACCACCGGACGCTCGCCGAGTTCGCGATCGCCGAGCTGACCAACGATGCGGGCGTGATCGGGGTCGCCGACCTCGCTCGCCGTGCAGACAACCGGGACGGTGAGTGAGCGGTGTTCTACTGGCTGATGAAGTACATCGTGATCGGGCCGCTCCTGAAGGCGATCTTCCGCCCCTGGATCGTCGGGCGTCGCAACATCCCGGTCGAGGGCGGTGCGATCCTCGCGAGCAACCACCTGTCCTTCGCCGACTCGGTGTTCCTACCGCTCATGATCGACCGGCAGATGTCATTCCTGGCCAAGAGCGACTACTTCACGGGACGTGGCATCCGCGGCTGGGCGACGCGGGTGTTCTTCAAGGCCACGGGTCAGATTCCGATCGATCGCTCGGGCGGCAAGGCATCCGAAGCATCCCTGAACACCGGGCTCTCGGTGCTTGCGAACGACGATCTCCTCGGCATCTATCCCGAGGGCACACGCAGTCCCGACGGGCGGCTGTACCGCGGCCGCACCGGTATCGCGCGCATGGCTCTCGAGGCGCGCGTGCCCGTCATTCCCGTCGTGATGGTCGACACCGACACGATCATGCCGATCGGAAAACGGATGCCGCGTATCGGCCGTGTTGGCGTGGTCATCGGCGAACCGCTCGACTTCTCCCGCTTTGCGGGGCTCGAGGGCGATCGCTACGTGCTGCGGTCCGTCACGGACGAGATCATGGTCGCGCTTCAGCGGCTGGGCGAGCAGTACTACGAGGACGTCTACGCCTCGACGGTCAAGGACCGCCTCGCCGCCCGACGCTGAGCGTCGCTCCCGCGCACGGTGACGCGGATCCCGCAGCGGTCCGGGGCAGGTTGCCGCGGCATCCTGAGCGTGTGCCACACGGATAGACTGAGCGGATGCTTCAGCAGCTTGACCCCCTCGATCACTGGCGGACCCTGCCCATCAAACAGCAGCCGCAGTGGCGCGACGCCGATGCCGTCGCCGCTGTCTCGGCCGAGATCGCAACGCTTCCGCCGCTCGTCTTCGCGGGAGAGGTCGACATCCTGCGCGACCGCCTCGCGCGTGCCGCCTCCGGCAATGCGTTCTTGCTGCAGGGCGGTGACTGCGCCGAGACCTTCGCGGGTGCGACGGCCGAGCAGATCCGCAACCGCATCAAGACGGTGCTGCAGATGGCGGTCGTGCTGACCTACGGCGCGTCGATGCCGGTCGTGAAGATGGGTCGCATGGCGGGTCAGTTCGCCAAGCCGCGCTCGAGCGACACCGAGACGCGCGGCGAGGTCACGCTCCCGGCCTACCGCGGGGACATCGTCAACGGGTACGACTTCACGGAGGCATCCCGTCAGCCGGACCCGGCACGCCTGCTCAAGGGCTACCACACGGCCGCCTCGACGCTGAACCTCATCCGTGCATTCACGCAGGGTGGTTTCGCCGACCTGCGCGAGGTGCACAGCTGGAACAAGGGCTTCGCCGAGAACCCGGCCAACCAGCGCTACGAGCGCATCGCGGGCGAGATCGACCGCGCGATCAAGTTCATGGAGGCCGCGGGCGCCGACTTCGACGACCTGCGCCGCGTCGAGTTCTACACGGGCCACGAGGGCTTGCTCATGGACTACGAGCGCCCCATGACGCGTATCGACTCGCGCACCGGAACGCCGTACAACACCTCGGCGCACTTCGTGTGGATCGGCGAGCGCACGCGCGACCTCGACGGCGCGCACATCGATTACTTCTCGAAGATCCGCAACCCGATCGGTGTGAAGCTCGGGCCCACGACGTCCCCCGAGACCGTGCTCGAGCTGATCGACAAGCTCGATCCCGAGCGCGAGCCCGGACGCCTGACGTTCATCACCCGCATGGGTGCAGGCAAGATCCGCGACGCCCTGCCGCCGCTGCTCGAGGCCGTCCGCGATTCGGGCGCCACCCCGCTGTGGGTCACGGACCCGATGCACGGCAACGGCATCACGACGCCGACCGGCTACAAGACGCGTCGCTTCGATGACGTCGTGGACGAGGTGCGCGGATTCTTCGACGCCCACCGCGCCGTCGGCACGTTCCCGGGTGGCATCCACGTCGAGCTCACGGGCGACGACGTGACCGAGTGCCTGGGCGGCTCCGAGATGATCGACGAGGCGACCCTGGCCACGCGTTACGAGAGCCTGTGCGACCCGCGCCTGAACCACATGCAGAGCCTCGAGCTCGCCTTCCTCGTGGCCGAGGAGCTTGAGAAGCGCTGACCCCTGGTCCCCGCGGCGCGCGAAACTTCGCTTGTGTCACGTTTTTGGGCACATTTTGTGACATAGCTGAAGTCTCGCGCGCGATGGCGCCCGCGTTGTGGAGAACTTGGGAGCGCAAGCGGGCAGGTCGGCCATTCTCAGGAGATGCTGCGCCCACGTTCGCTTCCGGAAGGCCTCGCGCGTGGGCCATTCTCGTACGCTGAAGCCGTGCTCGCCGAGGTACCGAGAAGTCGGCTGCGGGCGAGCGATCTTCTTCGACCCCACCGCGGACTATACGTCCCAGCAAGAAGCTCACGCGATGTGCTTGAGCGGAGCGAGCATCTGCGCCCCCTCCTCGGGACCGATCAGCTGTTCAGCCACCTCACGGCGGCTCGGATCTGGGGGATGCCGCTGCCCTCGCGCGAGCTTGAGGATGAACCGTTGCACGTGCTCTCGATCGCCGATTCGGCACCGATGCGACGTGAAGGTGTCGTCGGCTGGGAGACCGAGGACGCGGACGTCCCGCATGGCATGCAGGACAAGATTCCCCTTGTCGCTCCCGCCGAGGTCTGGACGCAACTCGCGGTACCTGGTTCCCTCGGGCGGGATCCCCTCACCGGGCACCGGCGGAGTCTGTCTGCAGATTGGCTGGTCGCCGTCGGGGACTACCTCGTGAGCGGGCCGCGAAGCTACGGCAGGCGGTATCCGCTCTGCACGATGGCTGATCTTCGAGCGGCGCTCGCCCGCCACCGGAGCAAGCGCGGGGCGAAGGCTCTCACGCTCGCGATCGGTCAGATTCGCCGCCCGGTGGATTCGTCGCAAGAGACATTCCTGCGCCTGGGGCTCGTGGCGCACGGGCTGCCCGAACCAGAGGTACAGTTCCCCGTGATGACCGTCGAGGGTCTCCGCCACGCGGATCTCGGATATCGCGAGGCGCGCGTGCTTCTGGAGTACCAGGGCGATCATCACCGGCTCGACCGCAGTCAGTGGCTCGAGGATCTGCGGCGTGTGCAGTTGTTCCAGGACGCCGGGTTTCGCCCCATCCTCGTCGGTGCCAACGACCTCGGCCCCGGTCTGCCCGCACTGGCTGCCCGCGTCCGCCGAGCCCTCAGCGTCTGACCCGAAGCGCGAGACTTCAGCTATGTCACGTTTCTGGCTCAGGAAAGAGACATAGGTGAAGTCTCGCGCGCTGTCGTTCGGTAGGGTGTCAGCCGGAGGCTGTGATCTGCAGGTAGACCGAGGTGCCGAGCGGGCGCTCAGCGCCCGTCGCGGGGTCGGTGCCCGTTACCCGCGTGAGCGCGTTGGGGAAGGCGTTCCAGAATGGCGCGAAGTCGACTGTGAAGCCCGCATCCTCGAGTGTTTCGCGCGCTTCGTCGCGGGTCAGATCGCGAACGTCGGGGATCGGGTACGGCTGCGGGCCCTTCGAGACGACGAGCGTTGCGGTATCGCCCGGGCGCCAGTTGCGACCGTCCGGTTGACCGCGGATCGCGATGACGTCGCCCGAGTCGATGTCATCCGAGAACTCTTCTTCGCGCGTCCCCGAGACCTGCAGGTTGACACCCTGCAGAGCGGATGTCGCGGCCTCCACGCTCAGACCCTCCACGGGTGGTACCGGCCCGAGCGAGACGGTCAAAGTGATCGTGCTGCCCTCCAGCACCGTGCCGCCATTCGAGACGTCGAACGGGTCCCCGGTCACGGGCTGCGCAAGAGCGGCGAGAACCGTTCCGGATGCGGCATCCGTGAACTCGTTGACGCTTTCGCCCACCTCGATGTTGACGCTGCTCAGCGTCGTACGCACGACGTCCTCGGGCTGGCCCGCGAGCGCCGACAGGTCGTGCGGCTGGGGTCCGAGCGACAGGACGACCGAAACGGTCGCATCCTTATCGACCCGCTCGCCGGGTCCGGGATCGGTGTACAACACGAGTCCCGCATCGACATCGAGGCTGTGTTCACCCTCGCCCTGAAGAGCTACGAGCGTGTCTTGCAGTAATCGCGCGGAGGCATCCTCGAATGTCTGACCCGCGACATCCGGAACCGCCACCAGCGAGCCGGGACCCGAGCCGAACCACCACCCGGCACCGCCCGCGAGTCCCGCGAGCAGAATCACCAGGACCGCGAACCAGGCGCCCCGCGCGCGACGCCGACCGGCGCGGCGACGCAGCAGCGTGCCGTTGTCGACATCCGGTGTGATGGTCGTCGTGAGGGCCGCAGCCGAAGGCATGACCTTCGTGAGCTCGCCCGAATTGCTGTCGTCGTGGATTCCGATCGCAACGGTCGCCCGCGTCGGGGCGGGTGCGACGCCGAGGTCGCGCTCGATCTCGCGCAGGCGATCGAGCATGACGGATGCGTCGTCCGGACGGTCATCCGGATTCTTCTCCGTCGCCCACAGCACGAGTTCGTCGAGCGGCTCGGGGATCTGCGGATTCTTCGCGCTCGGCCTCGGCACCGTGTCGGTCGCGTGGCGGTACGCGATCTGCATCGGCTGTTCGCCCTTGTAGGGCTGCTCGCCGACGAGCATCTCGTACAGCATGATGCCGAGCGCGTAGATGTCGCTGCGGGCGTCGGCCTGACCCCGGGTGACGAGTTCGGGTGCGAGGTACGCGATCGTGCCCATCAGCATCTGGCCGGTCGCGGTGTTCGCGGTCGTCGCGCGTGCGAGACCGAAGTCGCCGATCTTGATGCGGCCGTCCTCGGCCAGCAGGATGTTCTCGGGTTTGACGTCCCGGTGCACGATGCCGGCGCGGTGCGCGGCGGCGAGGCCCGACAGCGTCGCGTCCATGATCGTGATCGTCTGCGCGACCGTGAGCTTCTTCTGCTCCTTCAGCAGTTCGCGCAGCGTGATGCCCGGCAGGTACTCCATCACGAGGTAGGCGATGCCCTCGTCCTGGCCCTGATCGAAGACGTTGACGACGTTCGGGTCGGCCAGTCGAGCTGCCGCGCGGGCCTCTTGGATGAAGCGGGTTTGGAACACCGCGTCGTCGCTCAGGTGCCCGTGCATGACCTTCAGCGCGATGCGTCGCTCGAGCCGCAGGTCGGTGGCCACGTATACGGTTGCCATGCCGCCGCGGGCGATCCGCGCGCGGACGCGGTACCGAGAGTCGACAAGCCGCCCGATCAGGGGGTCGGCTTGCTGGCTCGTACTCACGAATGAAGTCTACGGAAGCTACGGCCCGTGCCCCGGGAGCGCCTCACCCTCGGGGCGAGGCGGAACTGTGTCATCCGAGTGCGGCGATCCACTGGTAGGCAGCGCCCTCCCAGGCGGCGTAGCGGTCAGGGAATGCGGAGCGTTGCACGGCCTGCGCGGCCTGCGAGAAGCCCATGCCCTCCCAGCCCGAAATGTCGAGCAGTCCGCGCGTGCGGCTGCCGTTCGGGTCGGACGGGCCGCCGTAGAAGACACGGATGGAACGGGATGCGTCGCGAATCTCATCGGGGGAGCCCCAGCCGGTGCTCGGTCGCTGCTGGTAGAGGCCGAGCGAGTCGCGGTCACCCCAATCGAGGTTGCGAATCCAGGATTCGACCATCGCAGTGGCGAGGGCGATCGCGATTCCGCGGTCTGAGACGCCGAGTTCGCGGCCGACCTGGATGATCAGGCGTGCGTTCTCGATCTGCTCCGCGTCGAGCCCGTCGACGGATGCCGCGACCGCCGGTGTCGCCGGTGTCGCCGCGGCGGCGGGTGCCGCACCGGTGCCGGGTACGGTGATGGCCTGGCCGGGGTAGATGATCGAGCCCGAGCCGAGGCCGTTCGCCTCGAATACGGCGGCGAGCGTCACGCCGTACTTCTTCGCGATGCCCGACAGTGTGTCGCCGCGGGCGACGGTGTGCGCGGTCTGCGGTGCCGCGGGTGCGGGCGCCGGTGCCGGGGCGGCGACGGGCGCGACCGCGGCGGCGGTCGTGACGCCCGGAACGTTCAGGGTCTGGCCGGGGTAGATCACCGAGCTCCAGCCGAGCCCGTTCGCGTCGAACAGGGTCTGCAGGCTGATGCCGTGTCTCTGAGCGATGCCGGTGAGAGTATCGCCGGCGACGACCGTATGCGACATCATCGTGGGCGCGGAGGGGGTGGGCGCAACCTGTGCTGCGGCCGGTGCGGTCAGGTTCAGGACCTGACCCGGGCGGATGACCGAAGACCAGTCGAGGCCGTTCCACGCGAGGACATCGGCGGGGCGGAGGCCGTGTGCGGTCGCGACAGACCAGACGCTTTCGCCCGCGGCGACGACGTGCGTCGTCACCGAAGGGGTAGCGGGCACACCCCGCCAGTGCGGACGCGGTTCACGTTCGCTGGTCATCGGCGCAGCCTCGGGCGGCGTGGCGACGAGCGTCGCCGCCAGCGTGCCGATCAGGGCGGCGGGCACGGTGAAGTGCGCACGGTTCGGACGAACGAGCGTCTTGAGTGACTTGCGCACGGATGTTTCCCCTCGATCAAACTCCTGAAACGCTGTCACGCCTGTCAACGAAAGTCAACAGAAGTGATATGTGGGGAAGATGTTGCTGATGTGACTGAAGAGGTGACGGACGCTCCTGGCCGAGTGAACGAGTCAGCCCCTACATTCAACCGGGAGCCCTCATGAAGTCACCCCCTCGGTCGTGACACACTGTCTGAGTGAGTGAGACACCCGCCTGGGCCTCCACCATCGAGTGGTTGCCCCTTCCCGCCGTCGCCCAGTTGATGGGCGAAACGCCCGGCCGCGTCCGGCGCCTACTCGATGACCACCATCTCGTCGCGATGCGCGTCGACGGTGCACTGAAGATCCCCGCGGACTTCCTGGTCGATGATCGGCCCCTGTCCTCGCTGCGCGGCACGATCATCGTGCTTCTCGATCGGGGCTTCTCGACCGACGAGGTCGTCGAGTGGCTGTTCGAGACCGAAGAGACCATGGGCGAGGCACCGATCGCGGTGCTCCGCGCTGGCCGCAAGAGCGAAGTCCGCCGCATCGCCCAGTCTTTGGGTTGACCCCGTCGCTCGGCTGAGCGCGCGATCGCCGGCCCCGGGTGACGTCTCCGCCACGCGGTTACTTACCCCGCCATGCGGTGAACGACTACGCCACGCGGTGAACGGCCGCGCGAGCGAGATCGCGGAGCGCACCGACCGAGGCGTTGTCGAGCGGAGCGCCCGAGAGGGCGCGGTCCGCTTCGCGCGTGTACGACGCGATGAGATCCTCGACCCGGTCAAGGGCTCCGCTGTCGCGGATGGTGTCCTGAAGCATCCGGACCTGGGTGTCCTCGAGGTCGGGATCGCCGAGCAATTCGTCGAGCGTGCGGCGGACGGATGCAGGGAGTTCCTGCCGCGCGAAGGCGATGAGTGCGGTGCGCTTGCCCTCACGCAGGTCATCCCCGCTCGGCTTGCCGGTTGCAGCCGAGTCGCCGAATACCCCGAGGACGTCGTCGCGCAGTTGAAAGGCCATCCCGATCGGGTGGCCGAAGTCGCGGAGCGCCTCCTGTTGCTCGGTGCTCCCGCCGCCGATCGCCGCGCCGATGAGGAGGGGCTGCTGGACCGAGTAGCGTGCGGACTTGAACGAGGCCACGTGGAGCGCCCGGCCGAGTTGCTCGGCGTCAGGGGCGGGCACGGTCTCCGCCGCGATGTCGAGGTACTGCCCGACCGTCACGTCGCGCCGCATCTCCGCGTAGCGGCGGCGTGCCGCTCGTGCGCGATCGGCGGGCGCATCGGCTATCCCCTCCTCGAAGAGGTCGTCGCTCCACGCGACAAGCAGGTCACCGGCGAGGATCGCGGAGGATCGACCGTACGCGGCGGCGTCGCCGGTCCATCCGCCGGCAAGATGGGCGCCCTCGAACGCGCGGTGCGTCGCGGGGTGTCCGCGACGCGTGTCGGAGTTGTCGATGATGTCGTCGTGCACGAGTGCTGCGGCATGGAAAACCTCGAGCGCCGCGGCCGCAGCGACGATCTCGTCGGTGCCCGTGGCATCCGTCACCGATCGCCATCCCCAGTAGCAGAAGGCTGCACGCAAACGCTTTCCGCCCTGCAGTGTCGCCGCGGAGAGCTCGAGAATCGGACGGGCGAGCGGACCGGCGTCTGCCGCCTCGTCGACGCGAGCCGAGACAAATCTCTCCAGTCGCTGTGAAACCGCTTGGATGGCGTCTGGGGAACCCTGCACGGGCCTAGCCTAGTAACCGGCGCCGCGAGTAGACTGAGGCGCAATCTTTAGAACCCAACGGGGGACCGATGCCACTCTCTGAACAGGAGCAGCGCCTTCTCGATGAGATGGAGCGCCACCTTCTGCGCAACGACGCCGATGTCGTCAGCTCGGACCGCGAGGGCCGCGCCATCAACTACCGCAATGTCACTCTGGGTGCGATCATCGTGCTCGTCGGAATCGGTGCGCTCGTGGCGGGTGTCGCCACACAGCTGATCGTCGTCGGAATCCTCGGCTTCGTCGCGATGCTCGGGGGCGTTGTCCTCGCTCTCACACCGACACGGGTCGACATCACGCGGATGCCCGCCCCGGGAAGCCCGAGTGCTCCGCGCCGCGCAACCCAGGTCAGTTTCATGGATCGTATGAACGATCGATGGGATCGGCGCCAGGACGGCCACTAGTCCTCCACCTCTCTCCACTCTTCGGGGTCGACCTTCGGGTCGGCCCCTTTTTTTGTGCGCGCTTTCGCATTCGGGTCCGAACTTCCGCGTCATTCCACGAACATCCGAGAGGAATGACGTGTCCTCGAGTGGTCCAGCGGGGGCCTTTCTCGACGATCGGGGGACCTTGTTCCTCTCGGATGTTCGGTCGTGCGGACGCTCTCACTCGTATTAGTGGTGCAAAAACGTAGGAAAGTGGAGGGAAGTGGAGTAACGTGGGGCCATACCTGAGGCGGGCCGGGCGAAGGGGGGTACACGTCGATGCTTCTCGGCACCTACACCCCCAAGCTCGACGACAAAGGACGCGTGATCCTCCCCGCGAAGTTCCGCGAAGACCTCGCCGGTGGCGTCGTCATCACCCGCGGTCAAGACCGCTGTCTCTTCGTCTTCAGCTCCGCCGAGTTCGAGCGTGTGCACGAGCGCATCCGCGAGGCGCCGCTCAGCAACAAGCAGGCTCGAGACTTTCTGCGCATGTTCCTCTCGGGCGCGAGCGCCGAGATGCCCGACTCGCAGAACCGCATCACGGTTCCCACGCACCTGCGCGCCTACGCCGGTCTGGAGAAGGAACTCGTTGTCACGGGTGTCGGCGCTCACGCCGAGATCTGGAACGCGGATGCCTGGAACTCCTACGCCGCCGCCAATGAGGAGTCGTACTCCGATCTGGAGCAGGAGGTGATCCCGGGCCTCTTCTGACGCCCCCTGGTCCTGACTCCCAGCCGCCACGCCCTGACACACTTCCCCGGTGCCAGGTCGGAGCGGATGGGGATCAGGACCCGGGGTCCGGCCCCCTCATCATGGAAACCCGAGACCGCCACACCCCTGTTCTGCTCGAGCGCTGCATCGAGCTGCTCGCCCCCGCCCTGCAGCGCCCCGGCGCCGTGCTGGTCGATGCGACCCTCGGAATGGGTGGGCACTCCGAAGCTTTCCTCGAGCGCTTTCCCGACATTCGCCTGATCGGACTCGACCGCGACACGGACGCGCTCCGGCTCGCCGGCGAACGGCTTGCCCGCTTCGGCGACCGCGTGAGCCTGGTGCACACGGTCTACGACGGCATCGCCGAAGCCGCAGCATCCGTCGGCTATAACCGGGTCGATGCGATCCTCTTCGATCTCGGCGTCTCGTCGCTGCAGCTTGACGAGTCCGACCGAGGTTTCGCGTACTCCCGGGATGCGCCGCTCGACATGCGGATGGATCAGACGGATGGCCCCACCGCCGCAGACGTCATCGCGACCTACCCCGAGGGAGCGCTTCGGGCGATCTTCGAGCGGTACGGCGAAGAGAAGCTCGCCGCCCGCTACGCACGCTTCATCGTCGCGGCCCGCGACAAAGCGCCGATCCTGCGCTCGGGTGAGCTCGTCGAGGTGCTCGTCGCCGCGACACCGGCCGCCGCCCAGCGCGCCGGGCACCCCGCGAAGCGCGTCTTCCAGGCCCTCCGGATCGAGGTCAACGAAGAACTCGTCGCCGTGGAGCGTGCCATTCCCGCGGCCCTCGAGCTTCTTGCTGTGAAGGGCCGCATCGTCGTGCTGGCCTATCAGTCGCTCGAAGACCGCATCGTCAAACGTGCCTTCGCCGATGCCTCGGCCTCCACGGCACCCTCGGGTCTGCCCGTCGAGCTTCCCGAGCACGCACCGAAGTTCCGTCTGCTCGTCAAGGGTGCGGAGCTCGCACCCGAGGACGAGCGCGAACGCAACCCGCGCGCCACCCCCGTCCGACTCCGCGCCGCAGAGAGAGCGAGGGCCGCATGAGCCTCGCAACCACCGCCCTTCCCCTCGTTCCGGGCACGGCGACGCGTCCTGAACGCAATCGCCTGCGTGCCGTTGAGGCTGCCCCCGCGCGCCGCCGCCGACCGCGGCTGGCGTATGCCATCATCGCGCTGAGCGGCGCTGTCGCCATCGCGGCGGCGCAGATGGGAATCTCGATCGCGATGACCCAGGGCGTCTACGAAGAGCAGGCACTGACCCAGCAGGTGAAAGCGCTGCAGCACGAGAGTCAGTCGCTGAACCAGCAGCTCGTCGGGTTGAGTTCGCCTCAATACCTGGCCGCGAACGCTTCTGCGCTGGGCATGGTCATCAACGAGGCCCCCTCATACCTCCGCCTCTCCGACGGCGCGATCCTCGGCAGCGGTGCAGCCGCGCCGTGGCAGTCGACCGTCGATGCGATCGGACGCGGAAGCGTGGCGAACTCGCTCGTTGCGACGGCGCCTCTCGTCACCGCCCCCGACGCGACGATCGAGGGTCTGCCCGAGGACCCGGTCGCACCGACCGACGCGGTCGTCACCGGTCCACCCGCTCTTTCCGAGGGGCTGCCCGCCCCCCAGACCCGCTGACACCGAGACTGACACCGAGAATTCCGGAATCGACATACGAAACGCGGCGACCCACATATGACTACACGCACCACACGTTCCCCCCGCCGCCGCACCGTGGTCGCCCTTGCGGTCGTCCTCTCGATCCTCGGGGTGTTCGTCGTGCGTCTGGTCGACATCCAGGTCGTCAACGCGGACGACCACCGTGCCGACTCGGCCGGCGTCGGGATGGTGGCGAGCAACAAGCTCGAGGCAGCGCGTGGCACGATCGTCGATGAAACCGGGGCGGTGCTCGCGGGCAACACGATGCTGTACGACGCGCAGGTCGACCCGCAGAACATCCTCAACCAGGAGTTCAGCGATGGCCGCACCGTGGAGCAGGTCTGGCCCGAACAGGCGGCGCAGATCGCTGCGATCACCGGTCAGACTCCCGAAGAGGTGCAGCAGATTGTCGCGGATGCGCTCGCTGCCAACGCCGACTCGCAGTGGGCGCAGATCGCGACGAAGCTCAGCACCGACCAGTATCAGGCCCTCGTCGCCCTCGACCTGCCGTTCCTGACCACGTCCGAGCATCCGTCTCGTACCTATCCCGATGGGGCCGTCGGCGGCAATCTCCTGGGATTCGTCGGGTCCGACGGCGAAGCGCTCGCGGGTCTGGAGCTCTCCGAAGATGACTGCCTGTCAGGTGTGGACGGTGCGCAGTCGTACGAGCGGGGAAAGGATGGCGTGGTCATCCCGGGCACCCTCGATGAGACGCCCGCCGAGGACGGCGGAACGTTGCAGCTGACGATCAACCGTGACCTGCAGTGGTACCTGCAACAGATGGTGGCCGAAGAGGTCCAGAACCAGCAGGCGAACTACGGCACCGCATTCGTCCTCGAGGTCGAAACGGGCAAGATCCGCGCGGCCGCCGAGTACCCGACGGTCGACCCCAACGATGTCAACGCGTCCGCCGAGAGCGATCGCAGCAGCCGCATCTTCACGTACGAGTTCGAGCCCGGCTCGACCTTCAAGCCCGTGACGGCCGCGACGATCATCGATTCCGCGGGGGTCACGCCGCTCACCCCGACGCTTCCGGCATCGGGCCGCGAGACGCTGCCGGGCGACATCACGGTCAACGATGTCTTCTCGCACCCGTCGTACAACTACACGATGACGGGCGCGCTCGTGGACTCCTCGAACGTCGCACTGTCGAAATTCGGCACGCTCGTGTCGGATGAGGTGCGTCACGACTACCTCGAGCGTTTCGGTGTCGGCGAGAAGACCGAGGTCGGCTTCCCCGGCGAGCGCGAAGGCATCCTTCATGACGCTCCCTGGGATCAGGCGTCCCACTACACGACGACCTTCGGTCAGTCCTTCACGGTGACCGTCCCGCAGGTTGCGAGCGTGTACCAGACGATCGCGAACGACGGTGTGCGGATGCCTCTGAGTCTCGTCGAGTCATGCACAACGGCGGCGGGCGAGGTCATCGAGCCGGAGCTTCCCGAGGGCGAGCAGGTCATCAAGCCGGAGACGGCAGCCGATGTCACGCTCATGCTCGAGAACGTGTTCCAGCAAGTCACGAACCACAAGGTTCTCGCCGTCGACGGCTACCGGATGGCGACCAAGTCGGGGACCGCAGAGAAGGCGAACGAAGACGGCAGCGGGTACAAGCAGGGCATCTTCTACACGACGCTCGCCGGTTTCGCGCCCGCGGACGACCCGAAGTACGTGGTGATCTTCACTCTCGACGAGCCGAAGAAGAATAGAATGTCTTCGGCCAATGCCGCCGGTTTCCAGAAGGCGATGACCCAGGTCTTGAAGACCTATCGGGTGCTTCCGTCCAGCACACCGGGGCCCGAGATCCTTCCCAAGTACCAGTAAACCTGCCCACGTACCGATGACGTCGCGCGGGCGCCGCCCACAGCCCACTGTCCAGGGAGAGTGTCCATGATCGCGCTGACGTATGCCGAGATCGCCCGCGCCACCGGGGGCGAGTTGCGGACCGTCGGATCGGACACGCCTGACTCGGTCGTCGACGGCACCGTCGAGACCGACTCGCGTCTCATCGAGTCGGGTGGAGTGTTCGCTGCCAAGCCCGGCGCCGAAACCGACGGGCATCTGTTCGTCGGCACGGCCCACGAGCGCGGGGCGGTCATTGCGCTCGTCGAGCACCCCGTGGACACGCCGATCAGCCAGATCGTCGTCGCCAGCGTCGTCGGAGCTCTCGCCGACCTGGCACGCCATGTGGTGGCGCGTGTGCGCGACGAGGGGGAGCTTACGGTCGTCGGGATCACGGGATCGAACGGTAAGACGACCACCAAGAACCTGGTCGCCCGCATTCTGCGCGACGAGGGCGAGACCGTCTGGCCCCACGCATCCTTCAACAATGAGGTCGGTGCCCCCCTGACGATGCTGCGCGTGACCGACAGCACGCGGTATCTCGTGTGTGAGTTCGGTGCGAGCGCGCCGGGCGAGATCGCCCGCCTCGCGGGGCTCGTCACGCCCGACATCGGCGTCGTGCTGATGGTCGGCATGGCGCACGCCGGAGGGTTCGGCGGCATCGAGGCGACCGTCGCCGCCAAGTCCGAGCTGGTCCAGGCGGTGCGAGCGGGGGGCACGGCCGTGCTGAACGCCGACGATCCGCGCGTTGCCGGGATGGCGACGATCGCCCGCGACCGCGAGGTCGACGTCGTGTGGTTCGGACGCGGGGCGAACGCCGACGTATGGGCCGACGACATCCAGGTGTCCGCCGACGGCACGACGTGTGACGTGAGTGCCGGGGGAGTCACGGTACCGCTGCGACTGCGCGTTCTCGGCGAGCACTTCGTCCCCAACGCCCTCGCCGCGATCGCGGTCGCGACGCGTATCGGGGTGCCGCTGCGCACGTGCGTCGAGCGGCTCGAGACGGTCGAACTCGCGGAGCGCTGGCGGATGCAGCCGCTCGGCAACGACCGCGTGCGCATCATCAACGATGCCTACAACGCCAGCCCGGATTCGATGTCCGCCGCTCTGCGGACCCTCGCGCAGATCACCGGCCCGGGCCAGCGCACGGTCGCCGTGCTCGGTGCGATGAGCGAGCTCGGCGAGTACGCCGACGACGAGCACGACCGCGTCGGGCTCCTGGCGGTGCGGCTGGGGATCCAACGGATCGTCGTCGTCGGCACCGAGGCGCGGCGCATGTTCCTCGAGGCCATCGCGCAGGGCTCGTGGGACGGCGAGGCCGTCTTCTTCCCGGACGCGGATGCCGCCTACGACTATCTGTCGGGGGAGTTGCGCGACGGCGACCGCGTGCTGGTGAAGTCGTCCAACGCGGCGGGGCTCCGGCACCTCGGCGATCGTCTGGGAGAATCGTTCTCGTGAGATCCCTTCTGACGGCGGCAGCGATCTCTCTGGCGTTCACGCTCTTTCTCACGCCCGTCTTCATCCGGCTGTTCCGCAAGTGGGGCTGGGGCCAGGTCATCCGCACGCCCGAGGCGATCGAGAACCCGAGCCACGGGCAGAAGCGCGGCACCCCCACGATGGGCGGCCTGATCTTCATCGTCGGCACCATCGTCGGGTATCTGATCGGCGGGTTCACGGGCGGCAACCCTCCGACGATCTCGGGTCTGCTCGTCATCTGGATGATGATCGGGTTCGGCGCGGTCGGTTTCATCGACGACTACATGAAGGTCCGCAGCCAGCGCAGCCTCGGGCTGTCGGGGTGGCGCAAGATCGTCGGCCAGGTACTGGTCGCGGTGCCCTTCGGCATCGTCGCCCTCAACTTCCCGAACGCGTGGGACCAGACTCCGGCGTCGGCGTATGTCTCGCTGTTCCGGGACATCCCGGTGCTGTCGTTCATGGCGTTGGGTCCGGTGATCGGCTGGATCCTGTACCTCACGTGGCTCTCGCTGATCGGCGTCGCGACGTCGAACAGCGTCAACGTGTCGGACGGGCTGGACGGTCTCGCCGCGGGCGCGGGGATCTTCGTCGTCGGTGCGTACAGCCTGATCGCCTTCTGGCAGTTCCAACAGGTCTGCACCGGCGAGGGGCCGACCCCGGCCGTCCTGGCGGCCTGTTACGACACGCCGAACTCGTTCGATCTGGCCATCGTCTCGGCCTCCTTCGTGGGCGCGCTCGTCGGCTTCCTGTGGTGGAACGCGCCGACCGCGAAGCTCTTCATGGGCGACGTCGGGTCCATGTCGATCGGTGGCGTCATCGCCGCGATGGCCATCCTGACGCGCACCGAGTTGCTCGTCGTGCTGGTCGCCGGCGTCTACGTCATCGCGTCGGGTTCGGTCATTCTGCAGCGCGCGTACTTCAAGGCGACGCGTGGCAAGCGGCTGTTCCTGATGAGCCCGCTGCACCACCACCTCGAGATGCGCGGCTGGTCCGAGGTCACGATCGTCGTGCGCATGTGGATCATCGCCGGGATGCTCGCCGTGTCGGGCATCGGCCTGTTCTACGTCGAGTGGCTGACGCGGGCATGAGCGCCCCGCTCGCCGAGCTCACCAGCTGGAACGCCGACTGGAAGGGCCTTCGGGTCGTCGTCCTGGGCCTCGCCCAGACCGGATTCTCGGTCGCCGACACCCTCACCGAGCTCGGCGCGGAGGTCCTCGTCGCGACCGAGTCGGCGGCCGAGGAGTACGCCAGCCTGCTACCGGTGATCGGGGCCGAGCTGCACGTGGGTCCGCTCGGCGCCGTGCCCGACCGCATCGTCGAGTTCGCGCCCGACGTGATCGTGGCGTCGCCCGGGTTCGCGCCGGGACACCCCGTCGTGCGGTGGGCCCTCGAGACATCCGTCCCGCTCTGGGGCGACATCGAACTCGCGTGGCGGGTGCGCGACAAGGTTGCGCGGCCGGACGGCTCGCCCGCCGACTGGATCCTGATCACCGGGACGAACGGCAAGACCACGACGACCCGACTGGCCGCGACGATGCTCGTCGAGGGCGGTCTGCGCGCCGCGCCCTGCGGAAACATCGGGGTGCCCGTACTCGACGCGATCCGCGACCCCGCCGGGTTCGACGCGCTCGTCGTCGAACTCTCGAGTCACCAGCTCTGGTATTTGTCCCTGGCCGAGCCGGAGGGACAGCCTTTCCCGCTCGCGTCGGTGTGCCTGAACCTCGCCGACGACCACCTTGAGTGGCACGGATCCTTCGACGCGTATCGCCGGGCGAAGGGCGTCGTCTACCGCAACACCCGCGTCGCCTGCGTCTACAACAAGGCCGATATCGCGACGCGAGAGATGGTCGAGGACGCCGAGGTCGTCGAGGGTGCACGGGCGATCGGGTTCGACCTGGGCGTGCCGGGACCGAGCGACGTCGGCATCGTCGACGGCATCCTCGTCGACCGGGCCTTCCTCGACGAGCGCCGATCGAGCGCTCTCGAGCTCACGACCCTCGAACGTCTCGCGACGGTCGGATTGATCGCGCCGCACATCGTCGCCAACATCCTGGCAGCGGCGGCCCTCGCGCGCGCCGCGGGAGTCGAGCCGGCCGCCATCCGTGACGCGCTGGACACGTTCCGTCTCGACCCGCATCGGATCGAGGTCATCGCGCACCATGCCGGTGTGACCTGGGTGGACGATTCGAAGGCGACGAACCCGCACGCCGCGGCATCCTCACTCTCGGCCTATCCCGGAGCGATCTGGGTCGTCGGGGGTCTGCTGAAGGGCGTCGACATCGGGCCGCTCGTCGCGGGGCGGGGGAGCGCGGTCAAGGCGGCGATCGTGATCGGACGTCTGCGCGATGACGTGGTCGCGGCATTCGCGCGACACGCCCCGGACGTGCCCGTGTTCGAGGTGGAGCACGGTGAGACTGAAGAGGTCATGAGGCGTGTCGTCCAGCGGGCGGCGGGTATCGCGACGTCGGGAGACGTCGTGCTCCTCGCTCCGGCTTCGGCATCCTTCGACCAGTTCAGCGGGTACGCCGAGCGGGGCACGCGCTTCGCGGACGCGGTTCGCGAGCACGTCGGGGGACTCGATTCCGCGCATGACGACACGGAATCCGAACGGGACAGCACGAATCCCGACCGGGACGAAGCGCAGGCAGGGGAGACGGATGGCGACTCGGACGCCGACACGCCCCCCGCGGGCGGCGCAACAGCCTGACGACGCGCCCCCACCCCGAGGACTCGCGGCGCGGGTTTCGCTCGGACGCGTATTCGCTCCCGTACCGAGCGAGTTCCTCCTCATCGCATCGACCGCTCTGCTGCTGACCGGCTTCGGGCTGGTCATGGTGCTATCGGCCACGACCGCGTCCGCGACAGCCGAGGGTCAGAGCCCCTTCGAATCGCTGATCAAACAGGGTGTGTTCGCCGTCATCGGCATCCCCCTGATGTTCGTGGCATCGCGCTTCCCGGTCAGGTTCTGGAAGAAGATCGCCTGGCCCTTGCTCGGATTCGCGACGCTCTTCCAACTGCTCGTCTTCGTTCCCGGACTCGGCGTCGAGATCCTCGGAAACCGCAACTGGATTTCCATCGGAGGGCAGACCGTCCAGCCATCCGAGTTCCTCAAGCTCTCGCTCGCCCTCTGGGTCGCGTACGTCCTCTACCGCAAACAGACCCTCTTGGGTCTCTGGCGCCACGTCTTCATCCCGCTCGTCCCGGTCTCGGCGGCGGTCATCGCGACCGTCATGGCGGGGCACGACCTGGGAACAGCGATGATCCTGGTGCTGATCGTGCTCGGTGGACTGTTCTTCTCGGGAGTGCGGCTGCGCATCTTCCTCTTGCCGCTCATCGGTGCAGCGGCCTACGTGGCCTACATGGCGGTCGCGAGCCCCAACCGCATGCGCCGCATCATGAGCTTCATGAACGAGGACTGCGACTACTTCAACGACTGCTACCAGGCCATGCACGGCGTGTTCGGTTTGGCCGGCGGCGGGATCTTCGGGCTGGGTCTCGGCAACTCCAAAGAGAAGTACGGGTGGCTGCCCGCCCGCGCCAACGACTACATCTTCGCGATCGTAGGTGAAGAGGTCGGTCTCATCGGTTGCATCGTGATCCTCGGGCTCTTCACGCTGTTCGCGGTCGGTGCTTTCCACGTCATCCGCAAGACCGACGACCCGTTCATCCGGATCGCTTCGGGCGGCATCACGATCTGGATCGTCGGGCAGGCGCTCATCAACATCGGTGTCGTGCTGCGCATCTTCCCCGTTCTCGGTGTGCCCTTGCCGTTCATGTCGCAGGGCGGAACGGCTCTGCTCTCGGTGCTGATGGCCTGCGGTGTCTTGCTGTCGTTCGCTCGGACACTGCCGACGTCGGCTCCGACCGTCCGCACCGGCATCCGTGGCGGGGCGACCGCGGCCCGTCGAGGTAAAGTCTCGGCGTGACGACCTATCTTCTGGCCGGCGGGGGAACCGCGGGCCATGTCAATCCGCTGTTGGCGGTCGCGGACGGACTACGTGCCCGGGATCCCGAGGCGCGGATTCTGGTGCTGGGCACGAAGGAGGGGCTCGAGGCGCGCCTCGTGCCCGACCGCGGCTACGAGTTGCTGACGATCGAACGTCTGCCGTTCCCGCGCCGGCCCGATCGTGCGGCCATCGGCTTTCCGGCCCGCTTTCGGAGGGCGGTCGGACACGTGCGGCGGGTCATCCGCGATCGGGATGTTTCGGTCGTTGTCGGGTTCGGAGGCTACGCGTCGGCTCCGGCCTACGTCGCGGCGCGCCGCTCGGGCACGCCCTTCGTCGTGCACGAGGCGAACGCGCGCCCGGGTCTGGCGAACGTGCTCGGCGCACGAAGCGCGTCGGGAGTCGGCGTCGCCTTCGCCGGGACACCGCTGCGGCGCTCCCGCGTCGTCGGGATGCCGCTGCGTCGCGAGATCGTCGACCTCGACCGGTCGGCACTGCGTGACGAGGCCGCGGCGCACTTCGGCCTCGACCCCGCACGTCCGACCCTGCTGGTGTTCGGCGGGTCGCTCGGTGCGCTGAGGCTGAACGAGGCGTTCGCGGGTTCGTACGCCGATGTGCTCGCCGCGGGGTATCAGCTCGTGCACGTGACGGGAGAGCGGTCGGACTGGTCCGACCCGGGTGTGCCCGGGTATGTCGTGAAGAAGTACGAGGACCGGATGGATCTCGCCTTCGCGCTGGCCGATGTCATCGTCTCGCGGGCCGGCGCCGCGACGGTCAGCGAGATCAGCGCCCTCGGCATCCCCGCCGTCTACGTTCCCTACGCGGTCGGCAACGGCGAGCAGCGCCTGAACGCGGCGTCTGCGGTTGCCGCGGGTGCGGCCGTGCTGATCGACGACGCGTCGTTCACGGCCGACCGGGTGCGCGCGGAGGTGGTTCCGCTGTTGGGCGATGCCGCCCGACTCGACGCGATGCGTGCGGCCGCGGCATCCGTCGGCTCGCGCCGAGGCACGGAAGACCTGATCGCTCTGATCGACGAGGCCCTCGCGCGCTGAGTCCGCGCCCTGGGGCTCGAACTGTCACAGAACGCTCGATCCGAGCGGGCGGTTTCAGGTTCTTAGCGCAACGCCTT
>NZ_HG779621.1:0-11217 GCF_000582705.2 Microbacterium sp. C448 | reverse complement strand
CCCCACGGCTGCGTGTTCGAAGGCTGGATGCATGACCGCACCCCTCGCGCTGCCCTCCCTCACCTGGGGCCCCACCGACGCGCCCCGCCGAGCCCTGCTCATTCACGGTCTCGGCTCGAGCGGCGCGCTGATGTGGCGCCTCGGCGCGGCCCTCGGCGAGGCGGGCTGGGCCGCGAGCGCCGTCGATCTGCGGGGACATGGCTCGGCACCCCGCGCGCTCGACTACACGATCGACGCGTTCGCAGCGGATGTCTCGGCCACCACTCCCCCGCACGGCGGCCCGTGGGACCTCGTGATCGGACACTCGCTCGGCGGCGCCGCGGCCGTCGTCGCCTCGGCGGGCCAACCAGGCTGGGCACGGCGACTCGTGCTGATCGATCCGGGCATCGTCGTGCTCGGGGCCGACGCCGAGGCAGTCCGCGTGAGCCAGGAACAGGCGTTCGCCGACAATCGCGCTGAGCTCGTGCGTGCGGAGCACCCGGAGTGGCACCCGCAAGACATCGAACTGAAGGTCGACGCGGTCGCGCGGGCGAGCCGCTGGGCGGTCGACCAGGTCGCCGTGCAGAACCCCGACTGGGACGTTCGCGACGCGTGCGCGCGCGTCACCGTGCCGACGCACGTCATCGGCGCCGACCCCGAGGTCTACAGCCTCTTCACGGGCGATATCGCGGCCGGCGTGCTCGCGGCGAACCCTCGGTTCACGATGTCCATCGTGGCGGGGGCCGGGCACTCACCGCACCGCGACAAGCCCGACGAGACAGTACGGCAGTTGCTCGGCGTGCTCGGCGGCTGACTTTGCCCGGTCGGGTCGTCGCGAAAGCTCGGCCCGCTCGGTCCCCGGCGGCGGGACAATAGAGGCGTGCCCGACTTCGACCCCACCGCCTACCTGCCCGACAACCTGATCGAGCGCATCCGCTCGCGGGCGGGAGCGCACGACCGCGAGAACACCTTCCCCGAGGACGACCTCGCCGATCTGCGCGCGGCGGGCTACCTCGCGATCCTCGTGCCCGAATACCGCGGCGGCGCCGGACTCGGCCTCGCCGAGGCATCCGTTCTGCAGCAGCGTCTCGCGGGCGCGGCACCCGCGACCGCCCTCGCGATCAACATGCACCTGGTGTGGACAGGGGTCGCGAAGGTACTGCAAGACCGCGGCATCGACGACCTCGCCTTCGTCCAGACGGGCGCCGCCGCGGGCGAGGTCTTCGCCTTCGGCATCAGCGAGGCCGGCAACGACCTCGTGCTGTTCGGAAGCGACACGGATGCCTCACCGCTCACCGACGGCGGGTACAGCTTCACGGGCACGAAGATCTTCACCTCGCTCGCACCCGTCTGGTCGCATCTGGGCCTGCACGGCCTCGACATGACATCCGCCGACGGCCCGAAGATGGTCTACGCCTTCGTCTCGCGCGACGAAGAGACCGCGGGCCGCATCACGACGCGGGACGACTGGGACACCCTCGGCATGCGCGGCACCCAGAGCCGCACGACCGAGTTGCACGCGGCCGTTGCGCCTGCGGACCGCGTTGTGCGCCGCATCGACCCGGGCCCCCAGCCCGACCCGTTGGTGTTCGGCATCTTCAGCGTCTTCGAGATCCTGCTCGCCTCGGTCTACACCGGCATCGCGCGCCGGGCACTCGACGTCGCCGTCGCGACAGCCCAGACGCGCACGTCGAAGAAGACCGGCACGACGTACAGCCAGGATCCCGACATCCGCTGGCGCATCGCCGAGATGGCGCTCGCGTACGACGCCCTGCCGCCGCAGATCGCCGCGTTGGCCGCCGACATCGACGGGCTCGCCGACCACGGAGCGCAGTGGTTTTCGTTGCTCGCCGGCCTGAAGCACCGCGCGGTCGTGGCCGCCAAGGCCGTTGTCGACGACGCGATCCTCGTCGCGGGCGGCTCGTCATACTTCGCGGGGTCCGAGCTCGCGCGGCTGTACCGCGACGTGCTCGCGGGCCAGTTCCACCCCTCCGACCCGGAATCGGCGCACTCGACCGTCGCGACCGCCTGGCTCGGCCCGATCGCGCGCTGACCCCTCGTCCGCCTGGCAGGATCGGAGGCATGCCTGCCGACTCCCTGCCCCCTGTCGCCCTGCCCTCGGTCGCCCTGCCCTCGGTGGAACTCGGCGACGGATTAACTGTCAGCGCCCTCGGATACGGGGCGATGAGCCTCACGGATGTCTACGGCCCGGTCGACGACGACACGGCGCTCGCGACCCTCACGCACGCGGTGGACTCCGGCATCCGCTTCGTCGACACCGCGAACGTCTACGGCGACGGCCGCAGCGAACGGATCATCTCGCGACTGCTCCGAACCCGGCGCGACGAGGTCGTCCTCGCCACGAAGTTCGGCATCCACGGCGGCTCGGCCGGCAAACGCGGGGTGCGCGGCACGCCCGAGTACGTGCGCGAGCAGATCGACCTGAGCCTGCAGCGCCTCGGCACCGACCACGTCGACCTCTACTACCAGCACCGGGTGGACCCCGATACGCCCATCGAAGAGACCGTCGGAGCGATGGCCGAGCTCATCGCGGCGGGCAAGGTGCGCCACCTCGGGCTCTCCGAGGCGACGGCGAACGAGCTCCGACGCGCCAATGCCGTCCACCCGATCGCCGCACTGCAGACCGAGTGGAGCGTGCTCAGTCGCGATGTCGAGCGCGCCGTGATCCCCGCCGCGATCGAGACCGGCACCGGCTTCGTGCCCTACTCGCCGTTGAGTCGCGGACTGCTCGGCGACGACTTCGACGCGACGCGCATCGGCCCGGGTGACATGCGGCCGAACTTTCCGCGATTCGCGCCCGAGAACCTCACGGCGAACGCGGCGCTACGCGACGAGTACCTGGCTGTCGCGCGCGACGCGGGCCTGACCGGCACCGAGCTGGCCTTCGCCTGGCTCTTCTCCCGCGCCGCTACCCTCGGCATCCCGATCGCCCCGATTCCCGGGTCGCGCTTCGCCGCGCACGTGGACGGATGGATGGGCGGTGTCGGTGTGACGCTCGACGCCGCGACGATGGAGCGCCTCGACGGCTTCGCCGACCGCGTGCACGGCGCGCGCAGCTTCGACCGCAACTGGACGAGCCTGCGCGGCGAGCCGTCCTGATCGCCCGGCCTGGACGGCGCCCGGCTCAGCGCTTGTCGAAGTCGAACGCGCGCAAGAGCTCCGCCACGGCCTGCTCGCGCTCGGTGCCGCCCTGCTCGAACATCGTCGTCACGTGGGTGCGCAGGTGGTTCTCGAGCAGCAGACGGTTGAGAGATTCGAGCGCCTTCTCGATGGCGCGGGACTGCCCGATGATGTCCATGCAGTAGTCCTCGTTCTCGATCATCTTGGTCAGCCCGCGCAGCTGACCCTCGAGGATGCTCGTGCGGTGCAGGGCGCGCTTCTTGATGTCATCGATCACGCCGCAAGATTACCGCCGTGGGCGGGTGGGTCGGGCAACGCAACCCCCGCCTGAGGCACGGTTCGCCGTGCGAGGATGACCGGATGGCACGCACCCCGATGGCCCTCCTGAGCCCCGCCGACCAGGCTCGCCGCCGCTCGCTGACGCGGATGAAGGCCGTCGCGCTCGGCGCACTGCTCTTCATGGCCGTCGTGTTCGTGTTCGCTTTCGCATTCCAACAGGACGTGCCCTGGTTGGCATACGTCCGCGCGGCGGCCGAGGGTGGCATGGTGGGTGCGCTCGCGGACTGGTTCGCGGTGACGGCACTGTTCCGGCATCCGCTCGGCATCCCGATCCCGCACACGGCGATCATCCCCCACCGCAAAGACGAGATCGGGCGCAGCCTCGGCGAATTCGTCGAGACGAACTTCCTCTCGGCAGAAGTGGTGCGTGAGAAGCTCGAGAGCATCGGCGTCGCCTCGCGACTCGGGACGTGGCTTGCACAAGAGCAGCACGCCGAGCGCGTCGCCACTGAGGGTTCTGCTCTCGCGTCTGCCGTGCTCCGCGCCGTCAGCGACGACGACGTGCGCGACCTCATCGCCGACCTCGCACGCTCGCACGTGATCGAACCCGAGTGGGGCCCCGCGGCCGGTGCCTGGCTCGGTCGCATCGTCGAGACCGGGGCGCATCACAACGCCGTCGACCTTGCTGCCGACTCCATCGCGACCTGGCTCGAGAGCAACCAATCGGCCTTCGCCGGTCTCGTCTCGCGACGACTGCCCGGCTGGGTGCCATCCATCGCGCATCGTCTTGTCGACGACACCGTCTACAAAGAAGCCGTGAACTTCGTCGCCGCGGTGCGAGCCGACCCCAAGCACCCGGCGCGGATTGCGATCGACGGTTATCTCTCGCGTCTCGCCGACAACCTGCAGCACGACCCCGACACCATCGCCCGGCTCGAGAACGCGAAAGCGACCGTCTTCGACAGCCCGCGCGTGCGCGACCTCGCGGCCCAGCTGTGGGACACCGCGAAGAACGGGCTGCTGTCGTCGCTCGCAGACCCCGAGAGCGGGCTCCGACTGCGTGCGCGCGCGGCCCTGGCCGAGATCGGGGGCCGCCTCGCTTCCGAGCCCGCGCTGCAGCGTCGTGTCGACACGTGGGTGACGGATGCGGCGACGTTCGCCGTCAACCGCTATCGCCACGACATCGCGTCGGTCATCACCGACACGATCGAGCGGTGGGACCCCGAAGAGACCACCGAAAAGATCGAACTGATGGTCGGCCGTGACCTGCAGTACATCCGCCTCAACGGCACGATCGTCGGCGCGCTGGCCGGGCTGACGATCTTCACGGTGGCGCACGCGATCTTCGGTGCATGACGTGTGGGCCGAAAAGCCTGGCCGCAACCGACGGTGATCGCTAGCCTGATGCCGTGACCCGAGGCATCCGCTGACATGGCCCTCTCCAGCCTGCCCCGCGCCGATGCCGCCACACCCGATGTGGCTCTGTTCAGCTACGGAACCCTCCGCCTCCCCGCCGTGCAACTCGACACGTTCGGTCGGCTGCTCGCCGGCGAACCCGATGTCCTGCCGGGCTTCACGACGGACTATCTCGAAATCGAGGACGCACGCGTCACGGGCGTCAGCGGTCGCGACGTGCATCCGATCGTCCGACGTACGGGGAACCAGCTCGACAAGGTGGTCGGCGTCCTGCTCTGGATCACCGAGGCCGAGCTCGAAGCCGCCGACGAGTACGAGGTCGAACAGTACAACCGGGTTTCGGTCACGCTCAGGAGCGGCCGCGACGCCTGGGTGTACGTGGCGCGCTGATTCTGAGAGTGAGGGTCACCCCGGGCATCCCGCCTCGCCCGCTGAGAGGGGGGCCGAGGGGTGCGACCTCGGGGTGGGGGGTGCCTCGAGGTCGCACCCCTGCCCCCCACTCATATTGCGGGGACCTACCGTCCGGCATCCGTCGGTTCGGGTCCGACAGGCGGCGCGGCAGGCGGTTCACGGCAGAAGCGACACGAGTCACGGCTGCGCAAATGGTGCTCTCCATAGGTATCGCACCGACGCGGGGACCGTCCACCACCACGGCGATATATCAGGCCGAGTCGTATCGAGCCGGCCGCTGAGCCTCCCCCCGGTCCCTGAGCCTGCCCCCGCTCCCTGAACCTGCCGAACGGACCCACCCGACCATCCCGAACGCTGAGCCTGTCGAAGGGACCAGCGCGACCTCGTAAGGTGGCCGCATGAAGACGCTCGCGCTCATCCGCCACGCGAAGTCGAGCTGGGATCATCCCGGCGTCGACGACCACGACCGCCCCCTGAACGAACGCGGCATACGTGACGCGCCCCGGATGGCCGCACGGCTAGCGGCTGAGCATCCGGAGCTGCGTGGTGCCGCTCTTCTCTCGAGCACCGCGCTCCGCGCCGCCACCACCGCCGATGCTTTCGCCGCCGCGCTCGACACGACCGTGCGCCTCGACGAACGCCTCTACGGTGCCACCCCGCGCCGCATCGTGGAGCTCGTCTCGGCCCGGTCAGAAGGCTCCGTGATCGTGGTGGCGCACGATCCGGGATTGTCGGATCTGTCCCGGCACTGGTCGAGATTTCCGGACGACGGCGGTATCCCGCACATGCCGACGTGCGCCGTCGCGGTCTTCGACTTCGGCATCGACGACTGGCGTGACCTCGAAACATCCGTCCCCGAGCGCTGGACCTACGCCATCCCGCGCGACTCCGACTAGCGGGCCTTCGCCTCAGTCAACTCGCGCTTCAGTCGACTTTTGTCACGGCTCCGCCCGTGATGCGTATCAGCTCGTCGAACGACAGCGGGAAGACCGTGTGCGGCGTGCCACCCGCGGCCCACAGCTCCGGGTAGGTGGCGAGGTGCTCGTCGACGATCGTCGTCAGCGGAGCGGGGTGTCCGGTCGGGGCAACTCCCCCGATCGCCTGGCCGGTCGCCTCGCGCACCTGCTCGGGTGTTGCCCGCGTGATCGACTGCCGGCCGATCCGCGCAGCCAACGCAGCGGTGTCGACCCGGTGCGAGCCGCTCGTCATGACCAACAACGGCTCGCCGTCGCTCCAGAACACCAGGCTGTTGGCGATCGCGCCCACCTCGACACCGAGGGCGGCCGCGGCGAGCGCGGCGGTCGAGGCGGCATCGGGCAGCACCACGATCTGACCGGGGATGCCGGCCTCGACGAGACGTTCGGCGACAATTCTGCTGCGGGGCGAGAGGTCTGCGTTCACGGATCCACCCTAGAGCCGCGTCGCACACCCGCTTTTCGGCGCCCGCCACCCTTTGCGGCGTCGTTCCCGCCCTGCGCCGCAAATCTCAAAGGAACATCGGCGGCAACTACACCCCAAACCCTCCAGATTCTGGCGTATCGGGGCCAGAATCCTTTCCGATTTACACGCGAACGCGTCGACCACCGCGCGCCGCAGACCAGAGCAGCCCCTTGATCGCGGCAACGACGACCTCGGGGCGGTAGAGGATGTCTTCGGCCGCCGGGCGGATCGACGTGTAGCCGAGCGCCGCGAGGGCCAGATCCCGGCGACGATCTTCCAGCTGGGCCTCCCATCCCTCGTGATGCGCGCGGCTATCGCACTCGATCACGAGCCACCCGTCGACGATGATGTCCACCCTGCCTACTCCGCGGATCGATACCTGGATCTCGACCTGACCACCGAGCGACCGGGCGATGAGTCGCACCAGGGACTCGGTCCCGGACTCGGCGCGTCCGTCGATGTGCGGACGCAAACCATGCTTACGCTCCGGAAGCGCACCGAACAACTCATGGAGATCGTCGGCACGAATGAAGCCGAGGTTCAGCGCGGAGTCGATGGTCGCAATCGCGGCGCGCGGCTTCTGGCACAGGATGGCCTGCCGGAGGGCATCGATCGGCTCCACCATCAGCGAACGCGGATGTGGCGTGCGCATCAGGTCACCCCAGTGGCGCACAACGTCTCGACCGGCCGGACGATGGACGCCGTTGCGCCAGTAGTGCGCATGGATGCCGGGTCGTTCCTCCACGAACACTTTCGACAATGCGAGCGCGGAGACGCAGTGCAGGCGGCCACCCGCGCGGGCCGCGGCAAGTACCGGAGCGGCCACCGTCGCATCGACGTAAACGTCGCTGCGAATCCGCAGGAGTGTGCCCGCGGCGACCGCCGCGGTGATGCGGCGCCGCGTCATTCCGGCACCGAGCAGGTCGGCGGAGGTGCGATAGCTGGTGATGGGAGCGGGAGGCCGTAACTGCATGAGCACCATCCGACCCCTGCCCGCAGCGCGCGCGGCGTTCGGGCCCCTGAACTGCAGACTCCGACGAGGAAAGGGGCCCTGGGGAGGACAGGCGCGGACACCGGCACGACGCGCTGCTGCGCCCCGGCAACGGCGAGTGCGTAAATCTGAAAGGAATGAAGCATCCAAAACATGCCTGAGAGCCCCGGATTGCCACCTGAGCGCCCGAGATTCCTTTCAGACTTACGCCAGGACGAGGTCAGCACCGCAAACCCCGGGAATGTCCATGCGGCAGCATGCGTTCCACCCGGTATGCACCGCAAACGCATCGGGTTCCTGAGCTTCGGCCACTGGCACCCCCACCACTCGAGCCAGACGAACACGGGCGGCGACGCGCTGCTGCAGTCGATCGAGCTCGCCGTCGCCGCGGAAGAGCTTGGAATAGATGGCGCCTACTACCGTGTACACCACTTCGCGCGGCAGCTCGCGAGCCCGTTCCCGCTGCTGTCGGCCGCGGGCGCCCGCACGAGCCGCATCGAGCTCGGCACCGGCGTGATTGACATGCGCTACGAGAACCCGCTCTACATGGCTGAAGAGGCTGCCGTGGCCGACCTGATCAGCGGTGGCCGACTGCAGCTCGGCCTGAGCCGCGGATCACCCGAGCCCGCGCTCAACGGCTCCCACTCGTTCGGGTACGTCCCGGCCGAGGGCGACACCGAGGCAGACCTCGCGCGCCGCAAGACCGAACTGTTTCGCACCGCGATCAGCGGCGAGCGGATCGTCCGAGCCGACCCGCGCATGAGCGGCGACGGGGCCCTCGCGATCCAGCCCCAGTCGCCTGGTCTTTCCGACCGCATCTGGTGGGGCTCCGGTACCCGCGAGACCGCCGTCCGCACCGCCGAGCTCGGCATGAACCTCATGTCGTCCACCCTGCTGGTCGAAGACACGGGCGTGCCGTTCGACGAACTGCAGCTCGAGCAGATCCAGATGTTCCGTGCGGCCTGGGCCGAGGCCGGCTGGGAGCGTGAGCCGCGCGTCAGCGTGAGCCGCAGCGTGATTCCGATCACGAGCGACCTCGACCGCCAGCTCTTCAGCTCCCGCGAGGACAGCCAGGATCAGGTCGGCATCCTCGAGGGTGTGCGGGCGCGCTTCGGCAAGAGCTACACAGGCGAGCCCGACGCGATCGCGGCCGAGTTGGCTCAGGATGCGGCGGTCCAGGCAGCCGACACCGTGCTGCTGACCGTCCCCAACCAGCTCGGGGTCGAGTACAACGCACGCATGCTCGAGACGATCGCCCGCGAGATTGCGCCCGCCTTCGGCTGGTCGCCCGCAGGCTCGCCCGAGGTGGCGGCTCAGGGCACCCGGTGACCCGCGGCGCGCGCCAGTTCGTACCACTCGGCGCGCGTCAGCGGGATGTCTGAGCCGAGGGCCGCCCCGGTGACCCGCTCGGGTGAGGTCGTCCCGAGCACGACCTGCATGTTCGCCGGGTGACGTGTGATCCACGCCGTCGCGATCGCGATGGCCGGCACGTCATAGGCGGCGGCCAGCCGGTCGATCACGGCGTTCAGTTCGGGATAGTCGGACGACCCGAGGAAGACCCCGTCGAAGAATCCGGCCTGGAACGGCGACCAGGCCTGCACCGTGATGCCGTTGAGGCGGCAGTAATCGACGATCCCGCCCCCGTCGCGCACGATCGACTGGTCGAGCCCCTGCATGTTGCCAGCGAGCCCCTGCACCACGATCGGCGCGTGCGTGATCGACAGCTGCAACTGGTTCGCAATGATCGGCTGTGTCACCGCAGACCGCAACAGGTCGATCTGCCGCGGAGTATGGTTCGAGACGCCAAACGCACGGACCTTTCCGGATGCTTCGAGCTCATCAAACGCGCGGGCGACCTCTTCGGGCTCGACCAGCGCGTCGGGCCGGTGCAGCAGCAGGATGTCGATGCGATCGGTGTCGAGCGCACGCAGCGACCCCTCGACGGAGGACATGATGTGCTCGTACGAGAAGTCGAAGTAGGGCCCCTCACGAACGATCCCGCACTTGGTCTGCAGCGTGATCTCGTCGCGCTGCGAGGGCGTGAGCCGCATCGCCTCGGCGAAGCGCCGCTCGCAGCCGTGGAGGTCCGTGCCGTAAACGTCGGCGTGGTCGAAGAAGTCGATCCCGGCGTCTCGTGCCGCGGCGACGAGTTCGCGCACCTCATCGTCGGTCTTTTCCTGGATTCGCATCAGGCCCAGCACCACGTTCGGCGCGGGCGTTCCTGCAAGTGTGATGTTCTTCATGACGTCTCCGAAAGGCGTGTTCAGGCGGACAGCGACGCGAGCTCGTCGTCGCTCAGCTCGATGTCGGCCGCGAGCACCGAATCCTGGATGCTCGTGGGCCGCGAGGCCCCGGGGATGGGGATGACGATCGGGGCGAGCGCGAGTTCCCATGCGAGCGCGATCTGCTGCGGGCTAACACCCCGAGCATCCGCCACCGTCTGGAACGCGTCGTGCTGCGCGCCCACATCGGCCGCGCGAGTGATGCCACCGAGCGGCGACCAGGGCAGGAACACGATACCCAGGCGGGCACAGTGCTCGAGTTCTTCGAGGCTGGAACGGAACACCGGCGAGAACTGGTTCTGCACCGAGACGAGCCGGCCGTCGAGGATGCGGTTCGCCTCATCGATCTGAGCGATCGAGGCATTGGAGATTCCGGCCATCTCGATAACCCCCTCGTCGAGCAGTTCGCGCAACGCCCCCACCGAATCGGCGTAGGGCACCGAAGGGTCGGGCCGGTGGAACTGGTACAGGCCGATCGCCTCGACGCCGAGACGACGAGCGGATGCCTGAGCCGCTTCCTTGATGTACTCGGGACGCCCGTTGAGGGTCCAACTGCCGTCGCCCGGCCGCAGGTGTCCGCCCTTGGTCGCGATCAGCACGCCCGATGTGTCGCCGCCGTACGAGCGCAGCGCCTCGGCGATCAGCGTCTCGTTGTGTCCGACCTCGTCGGCGTGCTCGTGGTACGCGTCGGCGGTGTCGATGAGTGTGACGCCCGCTTCGAGCGCGGCGTGGATCGTCGCGATCGACCGGACCCGATCGGGCCTTCCCTCGATCGACATCGGCATGCCGCCGAGTCCGATCGCGCTGACGGTGCGAGATCCGATGGGTCGCTGCTGCACTGTTTCCTTCTTCCGGGTCTGGAGTCGGCCACCACTCTAAGCCGAACCGCCGACACCAGACGGGGGGTTGCGTTCAGCCCCGCGACCGCCCGACACTGCGAGCGAAGCCGTATTCTTCAGGTGTTCCTCTCGTCCGTCGAACACCCCACTCACGAAAGGATCGTCCCATCACTATCATCGTCATTCTGCTCGTGGCCTGGGCCATTCTGGCCGTCGTCGGCTTCGCCCTCGAGGGCCTGCTCTGGCTCGGCATCATCGGCATCATCCTGATCATCGGGACGATCGTGTTCGGCTTCGTCCGACGCGGCGTCAACAAGGCCAAGCGCCCGTCCTGATCCGCACGAAACGAAGAAGGCGCCCTCGCGGGGGCGCCTTCTTCGTTTTCCTCGAGCGGCGTGGGCCCACCCAAGGGTTCTCATCACCGCACACACGACCAAAC
>NZ_HG779620.1:0-18299 GCF_000582705.2 Microbacterium sp. C448 | reverse complement strand
CAAGCCTCCCCATCGGTGGATCGAGGCTAAAGCGCCCAGGGCCATGGTCCCGAACGCCGCCACGGTGACGCGTGCTCCACCGAAGCGATCCGCCAACCGCCCGCCGAAGGGCCGAGCGACCGATCCTACGAGGGCGCCCAAGAACGCCAGCGAAATCGCGGCCTGCCCGACCTGCAGGGTGGAGAACGCCGGGAACTGATCCGCGATCAGTTTCGGGAAGACGCTCGCGAAGCCGATGAACGACCCGAACGTGCCGATGTAGAGGAGCGCCAGGAGCCAGAGGTGCGGTTCCCGCAGCGCAGCGGCGGAACCCGCGACATCCGCCTTCGCGTTCGACAGATTGTCCATGTAGCGCCAGGCTCCCCACATCGCGAGCAGGATGAGCGGAATCCACATCCACCCCGCGAGGGCGATGTTGAGCGTGGCCCCGGCACCGATCGTGACGGCGATCGGCACGGCGAACTGTGCAACCGCGGTGCCGATGTTGCCGCCCGCCGCGTTCAGACCGAGCGCGAAGCCCTTCTCCCGCTGGGGGAAGAAGTAGGTGATGTTCGCCATGGAGCTGGCGAAGTTGCCGCCGCCGAAGCCGGCGAGTGCTGCCACGAGGAGCATGACGCCGAACGGCGTGTCGGGATTCGAGACGACGATTCCCAGGAGGACAGCAGGAATGAGGAGAAGTCCGGCCGAGACGATGGTCCAGTTGCGTCCGCCGAAGCGCGCGACCATGAACGTGTAGGGGAAGCGCATCGTCGCGCCGACGAGGCTCGGCAACGAGATCAGCCAGAACGACTCCGAACTCGTGAATGCGAAGCCCGCGCTCGGCAGCATCACGACGACGATGCTCCACAGCTGCCAGATGATGAAGCCCAAGAACTCCGCGAAGATCGACCAGTTGAGGTTGCGACGCGCGATCGCCCGCCCCTGCACCTGCCAGAATCCGAGGTTCTCGGGGTCGTAACCGTCGATCCACCGGCCCGGCCTGTGCGTAAGGACGACCGCGTCGGGCGACGCGAGATCATGGGGCGATTCGGTGGTGTTGGCGTTCGGGGGTACGACGGTCGTTGTCATGGCGTCTCTCCTCGTGAAGTTAGGACTGACGCTACGGACGGGGTGTTTCGGATGGTGGGCCCGCGCGGTTACTTCTGGGTCACGTCTGCATCACTCGCGCGGACGGGTAGCGGTTAGTACTTCGTCACACGGTCGAAACATGAGGGGATGCCTAGACTCGAGTCCGTGCGCATCGACATCGTGACGATCTTTCCCGCCTTCTTCGATGTGCTGGATCTGTCGCTCATCGGGAAGGCACGCGAGCGGGGCATCCTCGACCTGCGCGTGCACGACCTGCGCGACTGGACCTCGGACCGGCACCGAACGGTCGATGACACGCCCTACGGGGGTGGGGCCGGGATGGTCATGAAGCCCGAGCCCTGGGGCGATGCACTCGACGCCACGCTCGAAGACGACGCGGTGCTGATCGTGACGTCCCCCGCGGGGGAACTCTTCACGCAGGGCATGGCCCGCGAGCTTGCCACGGAGAAGCAGATCGTCTTCGCGTGCGGCCGGTACGAGGGCATCGATCAGCGGGTTGTCGATCACTACGCAGCGAAGGGTCGGGTGCGTTTGGTCAGCCTGGGCGACTACGTCCTGAACGGCGGGGAGGTCGCGGCGATGGCGATCATCGAGGCGGTCACGCGCCTGATCCCGGGGTTCGTCGGAAATCCCGAGAGTCTCGTCGAGGAGTCCCACGAGGACGGACTGCTGGAGTACCCCAGCTACACCAAGCCGCCCGTGTGGCGGGGGCTCGAGGTCCCCTCCATCCTTCTGAGCGGAAACCACGGCGCTATCGCGGAGTGGCGTCGAGCGCAGAGCATCGAACGCACGCGCGAGCACCGTCCGGATCTGCTGCCCTGATCGGTACGTTCTGTCTCACTCCGCGCGGGCGAACAGCCCCGCCGTGAGTGCGGCGGCCGCCGCACGGTACCGTTCGACGATCAGGGCGGCGATCCGCATGTCCGGGGCGAGGGGTTCGGTCACGACATCCGCACCGGACCGGCCGATCACGTCGTGGAAGTGGCCCGGAGCGAGGACGTAGCTCGCCGCGATGACCCGCTCCGCACCCGCGGTGCGGGCGGCGACGACCGCGTCGGGGATGCGCGGCTCGGCACCCGCGGCGAACGCGACCGTGACGGGGCTCAGGATGCAGCGCTCGAGCAGTCGCGTCATCTCGCTGACGGCGACCGCAGCAGCGGGATCGCTCGAGCCCGCGGCGGCGAGAACGACGGCATCGCCGCCGCTCGCCCCGGCGACCGCCAGGCGGGATTCCAGCACGAGAGCGAGCAGGTCGTGAGGACCGAGAGCGGGTGTTGCAACGGCGCGGCCCGAATAGGGCGCGACGGCACGCGCGATATCGACCCGGGTGTGGTACCCCGCCGACAGCAACACGGGGACCACGACGGCCGTATCGTCTTGTGAGCGTCGGAGTTCCCGCTCCACGACATCCGCGATCTCCGGCTCCTGTACGTCGACGAAAGCCTCCTCCACCCGCACTTCCGGCAAGAGGGCGCGGACCTGGTCGAGGAGGGCCGAGATCGCGGCGCGTCCGGACGACGATCGTGTTCCGTGCGAACAGGCGATCAGCGTTGCGGTCATCGTCGCTCCTCCGCGGGTTCGATGATGTTCAGGCGATAGCCGCGCTTCACCACGGTCTTGATGAGATCCGGTGCCGCGAGCGCTTCGCGAACCCGGGCGACTGCCATCTCGACCGCGTGCGTGTTGTCGCCCGATCGGGGCAGCGCTCCCTGCAGGTTGGTCCGCGAGACGACGCCCCCGCGAGCGTCGAAGAGGGCGGCGAGCACATCGATTCCGGTCCGGGAGAGGGGGATGAGTCGCCCGTCGAGCACCGCACCGGTGCTGCGCAGCTCGAGGCGGCCGGCGCCCGTGTCGAGGCCGGGGGCACGTCCGCCGCCGAAGTGCGTCACGACCGACCGCACGAGAGACCCGAGTCTTCCGCGCTCGGCGATGAGAGGATCCAGCAGCGCCGCCTGGAGCGGTCCGGCTGTGATGGGCCCGACAGCGGCCATGAGCACGCGGCCGCTCCGCACGCGGTCGCGGATGTCGTCGAGCACGCGGTCGCGCTCCGCCGCGGCGACCCATTCCTGAGCGCCCGGGGCCGAGGTGAACAACACGGCGTCGACCTCGCCGGCGCCCGTCGCGATGACCGATCGCCGAACCGCTTCGGCGTCCGGAGGCGGGCCCCAGCGGTAGACGGTCAGGCTGACGACCTGGGCCCCGTGCGTCTCGAACAGTTCGTCGAGGCCGTCGGCGCCTGATCCGTGGTGCTGCACGGCGATCCGCCGCCCCGAGACACCCTCCGCGAGGAGAAACTCTCCGAGCTCGACCGACGTCTCGGACTCGGCAACCCAGTCGGCCGCGAATCCCGCCTGCTGGATCGCCCCGCGCGCCTTCGGCCCCCGCGCGACGATCTGAGCACCGGCGAGCGCGGGCTGCAGATCATCGAGCAGCCCTGCCTCGTCCGCGGCCTCCATCCAACCGCGAAAACCCACACCGGTCGTGACGACCACGATGTCCGGTGGTGTGGCGATGAGTTCACGGGTGCGCTCAATCAGGGCTTCGTCGTCGATGTGCGGCACGATCGTCAGGGCGGGCGCGTGCCGCACGGTCGCACCGTGTCGCTCGAGGGCTGCCGCGAGTTCGCCGGAGCGACGGTCGACGGCGATGACGATCGTGCATCCGGCCAGAGCGGAGGAGAGGGTGGGGCGGTCTGTCACCGGTGCGGATCACCCGTCCGTGTCAGGGCGGACTCGGCCGATGCGAGATGCGGCATCAGGAGGTCGGGATGAGCGACCTCGCCGATCACAATCACGGCCGGGTTCTGTACGCCGGCCGCGGCCGCGTCGTCCACGACGGAACCGAGCGTCGTACGTGTCGTGCGCTGCCGAGGCGTGTGCCCGCTCTCGACGATCGCCACGGGTCGGTGGATCGGCGCACCCGCGGCGATCGCGGCGTGGACGAGCCGGGGGAGCGCCGCGACCCCCATCAGGACGACCGTCGTCACCGCGTCGTCCGCGATCGCCGCGAGCGTGGCGCCGGTGATCTCGGCCTGACCGTTCACCACGTGCACCGAGGCCGAAACTCCGCGGTGGGTGACCGGGATTCCGGCGGCCGCCGGGACGGAGACGATGCTCGTCAAACCCGGGACGACCTCGACGGGAATCCCGGCAGCACGGCATGCGATGACCTCTTCGCCGCCACGTCCGTACACGAACGGGTCACCGCCCTTGAGACGAACCACGCGCTTGCCCGCGCGCGCGTGCTCGACGAGCAGGTCGTTGATCGCCTGCTGCGGAACGGGATGATTCCCCGGCTGCTTACCGACATCGATGATCTCGACGCCCGGATCGAGCTCGGTGAGAACGTCGGTGGGTCCGAGACGGTCCGCGATCACGACATCCGCTTCCGCGAGCAAACGCCGGCCTCGGACCGTCATGAGGTCTGCGGGACCGGGTCCGCCGCCCACGAGGTCGACGCGTCCCGCGGCGCGCGCTCGGCGACGGCGAAGGGGGAGCCGCCCCTCGCGCAGCATCGTCCCGATCTCATCACGCAGGTGCGCGGCACGTCCGGGGTCGACCCCGGCATCCGACATCACGCCCACGACCACATCTCCCGCGCGCGTCTCGGCGGTCAACCGTGCCGTGCCGTGGGCCCCGTCGGATGCGTTGACGCACAGGATGCGCCGGCGCTCGCATTCCGCTGCGATGTCTGCGTCCACCCGAATGTCTCCTGTCGCAACGTGGACGAGCCAGGCGCCGCCGATGTCGGAATACCGGGCGCGTCTCGAGGTCCACGCGACGACGTGCGTGTCCACGAGCTCCCGCACGTCATCGCACAGTTCGGGGGAAACGATCCGCACGTCGGCGCCATCGTCGAGGAAACGCTGCAGACGCCGAGCGGTCACCGATCCGCCGCCCACCAAAAGAACGTCGCGGCCGGCGAGCGAGACCCCGAGCATCGTCGTCATCTCCCCGCCTCCATCTTCAGAAAGAGCTCGCCATCCCGCACCTGTGCCGGCCAGACGTCCAGAACGCGTTCGTCCTTGCCCTGTGTATCGAGGCAGATTCCGGTGCGCAGATCGAAAACCTGCTTGTACATCGGCGAAGCAACCGTCGGCACCCCGCCACGCGTGCCGACGATACCCCGCGACATCACGTGAGCGCCTGAGTAGGGGTCATGATTCGACACGGCGTAGATCTCGCCGTCGTGCAAGAGGAAGAGCGCAACCTGCGTCATACCGACGAGAGCCGCGCGCCCACGCTCCGGCTCGAGTGCATCGAGCGGACAGATCCGTTTCCAGCCCGTGGGTGCGGATACCTCGACGGGCCGTGTCTCTGCGATCGTCATCGTCGAACCTCCAAGGTCGTTCCGGCGATCAGCACACCGGAGTCGGCACGCTCCTCGCGCGTCGCGGGGCGGGGCTGCCCGCGCTCGGCTGTGTAGGCCAGCGACGGGTCGGGAGTTGTCGGCGCGTTGACGAACGAGGCGAACCGTCGCAGTTTTTCCGGGTCGTCGAGCGTGGCCTTCCACTCGTCCTCGTAGTTGTCGACGTGGGACGCCATCGCGGCATCGAGATCGGCGCAGATTCCCAGCCTGTCGTCGAAGATCACCGCCCGCAGTTCGTCGATGCCGCCGTCGAGATCCTGGAACCAGGGGGCCGTCCGCTGCAAGCGGTCCGCCGTGAAGATGTAGTACATCAGGAAGCGGTCGATAGCGGTGAGCAACTGCTCGTCGTTCAGCCCCTCGGCGAACAGCACCGCATGGCGCGGGGTGAACCCGCCGTTGCCGCCGACGTACATGTTCCAGCCCGCTTCGGTCGCGATCACGCCGACGTCCTTGCCACGCGCTTCTGCGCACTCGCGAGCGCATCCGGACACGCCCAGCTTGATCTTGTGTGGCGAGCGGAGCCCGCGGTACCGCAACTCCAGGTGCACGGCCATGCCTACGGCGTCCTGCACGCCGTAGCGGCACCAGGTTGATCCGACGCAAGACTTGACCGTGCGGAGAGACTTGCCATAGGCGTGACCGGATTCGAAGCCCGCATCGACCAGCCGCTTCCAGACATCCGGCAACTGCTCGAGACGCGCACCGAACATGTCGATGCGCTGGCCGCCCGTGATCTTCGTGTACAGACCGAAGTCCTTCGCCACCTGCCCGATGACGAGAAGCCCCTCGGGAGTGATCTCGCCCCCGGGTATGCGCGGCACGACGGAGTAGCTGCCGTCTTTCTGCAGGTTCGCCATGACGTGGTCGTTCGTGTCCTGCAGGGTCGCGTTTTCGCCGTCGAGGACGTGAGCGCCGACCAGGGTGGAGAGGATGCTGGCAAGTGCCGGTTTGCAGATGTCGCAGCCGCGACCCGTGCCGAATCGTTCGATCACGGCGCTGAAGGTTCGCAGGCCCGACACGCGGACGGCGTCGAAGAGCTGACGGCGAGAGAAATCGAAGTGTTCGCAGAGTGCCGTGCTGAGGGTCGCGCCCGACTTGGCCAGCTCGCTGCCGACGATCGATTTGATCATCGACACGCACGAACCGCACGCCGCGCCCGCCCGCGTGCAGGTTTTGACGGACGCGACATCGCGGCATCCCTCGGCACCGACGGCGTGTCGGATGGTTCCGGCTGTGACGCCGTTGCAGGAACAGACGAGCGCGGTGTCTGGCAGTTCGCCCGTCGGCGCGGCGACACCGTCCGCGGGGATCAGGTACGCGGAGGGGTCCCCGCCGAGAGGCCCGCCGACGAGCGGTCGCAGCGATCCGTACGCCGAGGCATCGCCGACGAGGATTCCGCCGAGCAGGGTCTTCGCGTCGTCGGAGAGGACGAGCTTCTTGTAGACGCCGGCGACGGGGTCGGTGTAGACCACGTCGAGCGCACCCGGTGTGGTGGCGAACGCGTCGCCGAAGCTCGCGACGTCCACGCCGTTCAGCTTCAGCTTGGTCGAGAGGTCATACCCCGGGAAGGATGCATCGGCTCCGAGCAGGCGGCTCGCGGCGACCTCGGCCATCGCGTACCCGGGGGCCACGAGGCCGACGCACGCGCCGGCGTAGTTGGCGACCTCGCCGATCGCGTAAACGCGCGGGTCACTCGTCTGACAGCCGTCGTCGATCACGACCCCCTGCCGCTCATGCACCTGCAGGCCGGCCACGCGTGCCAACTCGTCCCGCGGGCGCACTCCCACCGTGAAGATCACCAGGTCGGCGCTTTCGCGGCTCCCGTCCCGAAGGACGATCCCCTCCACGCGCGAATATTCGTCACGCTCGACCCGTGTGGTGATCGATCCGGTCCGCACCCGGATGCCGCGAGCCTCGATCAGGCGTCGCAGTGTGTTGCCGCCGCTGACGTCCAGCTGAGTCGACATGAGTCGATCGGATGACTGCACCACCGTGCACGCCACTCCCAGTCCCTGAAGGGCTCCGGCGGCTTCGAGGCCGAGGAGCCCGCCGCCGATGACCGTGCCGGCGAGGGGGCGATCGAGCTCGGCGCTACGGCGTTCGACGAATGCGCGGAGCGACTCGACATCCGTGAGCGTCCGGTAGACGAAACATCCGTCGGCGTCGGCACCCTCGACAGGGGGACGAGCGGCGTAGGAACCGGTCGCCATGACGAGTCGGTCCCACTCGATCCGCGCACCCGTGCTCGTTGTGACTGAGGCTTGCTCGAGATCGATGCTCGTCACGGCCTCGCCGTCGACGAACCGTACCCGAGGGTCGGCGAAGACAGAACGGTCCAGGCTCAACGCATCGGCGTCTGCCCCGGCGAAGTACCCGGTCAATCCCACACGATCGTAGGGATGGCGTCCTTCTTCGCCGATGACCGTGACCCGCCAGTCCGCCCCGGCACGACTGAGCAGGCTCTCGACGAACCGATGCGCCACCATTCCCGCACCGACCACGGCGACGTGCGTGCCAGCGCCCTCGGTGCTCATGGCGCCACCGTACGTCGGTGATGTTGCCGCGGCATCAGCGGATTGTTTCGATGTCGCGACAGAAATCGGTGCGGGCGGCGGAGCCGCTTCCGAGGCCGATCCGGCTGTCGGGCGATGCGCGTCCTGGGTCATGACGTCTCCTGCGATCGACGTGGATGGGTCGGTCGTTTTAGGCTAGGAGCACGGTGTTTCGCGGCAGGACGACGTTCGGTTACCCGCAGCGAACGTTTCCCTCACTGCCGGGTGAAGCGCGTTGTGAGATCTTTCAGATCGGGCGCCGCGGACTCACAGCGGGGTCGGAAGTTACAGCCCCTCGAGGCCCTTGCCGATCAGGACGAAGCCGAAAACCGCGAGCAGCAGCGCCATGATGGCCGTGTTGTGGAGAGTCAGCCAGTCGCGGAGCCCGGACAGCACATTCGCCATGCGATGCGGCGCAACGACCGCCGCGAGGACGATGGCGAGCACCGCGATGGAAGCCGTCGCGACGTAAACGACCCCGGCCGTGAGCGCCACATCGGCGCTGACGGTTGCGGACCCGATGGAGATGCCCGCGGCGATACCCAGCAAGGCATTCTTGGGGTTGGCAGCGGAGAGCAACAGCCCGAGTCCGATGCTGCGGGCCGGGCTCGCCGACATGAGCCCCGACATCCAGGCGGGCAACCGAGCCTCGGCGCCACGAGCCGCGGCGATCTTGCGGACGGCGAGGATCAGCAGTGCGATGCCGAACGCGATGCGAACCCACGCGAACATCGTGGGTGTGCTCCCCGGGTCATCGCTCTGGAGCAGCTCGGCCGCAACAGCACCGACCAGGACCACGATCGAGCAACCGACGATCCAGCCGACCGCGAACGCCGCGCCGCTGAGACGGGGCTTCGTCGACATGACGATGAGCACGGCGGCGATGAGGGGGATGGGGCTGAGCCCCGCGGCGACCGCGAGAGGCAGGATGTCGCCGATGACCTCGTTCATGACCCGATCCTGGCAGATCCGCGCATCCGGGCGCGCCGTCGCCGTTCGTTACGTGCCGTTCATCTGCAGAGCCATCGATCACGCAAGAATCGAGCGGGGCCCGAGGTGCGGGCGCGAAGGGACACGTATGCGCCGCGCGAAGATCGTCGCCACTCTGGGGCCAGCCTCGTCGTCGTATGAGGTGATCGAGGGGCTCGTTCGAGCCGGGATGGACGTCGCCCGCCTGAACCTCAGTCACGGTGCGTACGCGCAGCACGAAGAGACGTACGCGAACGTGCGTCGTGCAGCCGACAGCACGGGTCGAGCCGTCGGGATCCTCGTCGATCTGCAGGGACCGAAGATTCGCCTCGGTCGGTTCGCGGACGGGCCACACGTACTGGAGACCGGTGACCTCTTCACGATCACGACGGAGGACGTCGTGGGTACCCGCGAGATCGTGGGCACGACATTCGCGCCCCCTCGCCCGGGACGTGAAGGTCGGCGATTCGATCTTGATCGATGACGGCAAAGTGCGGCTACGGGTGCTCGAGACCGACGGCGTGAGCGTCCGGACCGAGGTCGTGGTCGGGGGAGCGGTCTCCAACAACAAGGGCCTGAACCTACCCGGGGTCGACGTGAAGGTTCCGGCGCTCAGCGAGAAGGATGAGGCCGATCTGCGCTGGGCGCTGGCGCTCGGCGCCGACATGATCGCGCTGTCGTTCGTGCGTTCAGCCAAGGACGCGCATCCCGTTCGTCGCGTGATGGCAGAAGAGGGCCGGTTCGTGCCCGTCATCGCGAAGATCGAGAAGCCGGAAGCCGTTGCCGTGCTGCACGAGATCGTCGACGCGTTCGATGGCGTGATGGTCGCGCGGGGCGACCTGGGCGTTGAGCTACCGCTCGAGCAGGTGCCGATCGTCCAGAAGCGGGCGGTCGAGGATGCGCGGCGCTGGGCGAAGCCCGTGATCGTGGCGACGCAGATGCTCGAGTCGATGATCGAGAACCCCGTGCCGACGCGGGCCGAGACATCCGATGTCGCGAATGCGATTCTGGATGGGGCGGATGCCGTCATGCTCTCGGGTGAAACGGGCGTCGGGGCACATCCGATCACCGTGGTCGAGACGATGGCGCGCATCATCGCGTCGACAGAAGAGCAGGGGCTCGATCGGATCGTGCCGCTCGGAACGAAACCGCGCACGCAGGGCGGTGCGCTGACGTTGGCCGCGGCGAGCATCGCGGACTTCGTCGACGCGAAGTACGTGTGCGTCTTCAGCCAGTCCGGGGACTCTGCGCGACGGATGGCTCGGCTGCGCTTCCGTCTGCCGACCCTGGCGTTCACCGATCTCGCGACCACGCGGTCGCGCCTGGCGCTGTCGTGGGGCGTTGAGACGTTCCTCGTGCCGCGGGTTCCGACGACGGATGAGCTGATGCGGCTCGTCGACGAGGTCCTGTTGCAGACGGGACGTGCGGTGCCGGGGGACCGGGTGATTGTGACGGCGGGTGCCCCTCCGGGGGTTCCCGGCTCGACGAACAACGTGCGGGTGCACCGCGTCGGCGATGGAGTAGGTGCCGACATCGCGAGCGAGCTGGCGGCGCGCGCCCGAAGTTAGCGCACGCCGAGGAACGACCGGTCGGTCAACACGATCGGTCCGTCCGCGGTGATCGCGATGGTGTGCTCGGCATGAGCGCCTCGCGAACCATCCGCACTGCGGAGCGTCCAACCATCCGGATCCGTGATCAGCTCGTCGGTCGTCTGCAAGAACCAAGGCTCCAGCGCCACCACCAGGCCCGCGCGCAGCGGGTAGCCGCGACCGGCTTTGCCGTCGTTCGGGATGTGCGGGTCGCCGTGCATGATGCGCCCGACGCCGTGGCCACCGAAGTCCGTATTGATCGAGTAGCCCTCGCCGTGCGCGACACCGGCGATGGCAGCGGAGATATCACCGATCTTGTGGCCGACGGTCGCGCTCGCGATTGCAGCATCCAGGGCGCGCTCCGCCGTGTCGATCAGGCGCAGGTCTTCGTCCCGCGGTGTGCCGACGACGAACGACACCGCCGAGTCCGCGACCCAGCCATCGACCGCCACCGCGAAATCCAGCGATACCAGGTCGCCGTCGCGAAGGACGTAATCGTGGGGGAGTCCGTGCAGCACGGCATCGTTGATCGACGTGCAGATCACTTTGCCGAACGGGCTCGCGCCGAACGAGGGGTGGTAGTCGATGTAGCAGGACTCCGCTCCGGCGCGCTTGATCAAGTCGTGAGCACGACGATCGATCGCGAGCAGGTTGGTGCCGACTTTCGTCTCGTCGCGCAGCGTCGCCAGCGTTTCAGCGACGAAACGTCCGACGGGACGCATCGCTTCGATCTCGGCGGGGGTGCGCAGTTCGATCATCGTGTTCCTTTCCTGCTTACCCTCCATTGTGTCGGACTCCCGGCGGCGTCCCTTCCGACAGCGCTGAGAGGTTGCCCAGCGCATGCACTCCGGCGCCCGTTCCGGACGCGACGAGGCGTACCATCGTTCACATGTGGCTGCGGCGTGCTTTCTTCCACTGGTTGATTCCAGCCGCCTTCTTGCTGCCCATCTGGCTGCTCGTCGGCTGGGGAGTGTTTCAGGGCGGCGCCGGACCCTTCCTCTGGGTTCTGTTCATCGCGGTCCCGTCCGTCTTCCTCGGCCAACTGCTTCTGACCCTCCTGGTTCGCGCTCGTCCGACCGTGCGCGCCCAGCGCGCCGTCTCGTGGTGGGATGTCGCGGGTTTCGCGCTCTGGCATGCGCTGACGATCGCGGTCGGCTTCTTCGGCCCGTGGTTCGCGCCGCTGCTGGTCGGCGCGATCGTCGTGGCCGTGGCGCTTTTCTGGTTGAGCCTCTGGCAGCTCTGGAGCGAGGCGCGCTCGGGCACAGGCCGAATCGTGCTCCGTTACTCGACCGCTTCCGGCGGAGTCACGCCAGGCGGAGTCACTTCGGAGGGCAACACCTTCGATGGAGTGCGCGCGGCGCGCGAGTCGAACACCCGCGACGGGGACGTGATCGTCCTCTCGGAGACAGCCCAGCCCGGCGAAGGTCGCGTCTCGCACTGACGCGGTTTGGCGGCCCCGGGCATCCGTGGCAGAATAGGCATTTGTGCCGCGACCGGCTCTGCCACAGGGGAGTCCAAGGGTCGAACTGATCCCGCATCGCACGACCTTCATCCTTTTCACACCTTCACCCGCGCCCGACCCGTGGCGGACGCAGAGAGATAGATCATGCAGATCCTCGACGCCGTTGATGCAGCATCGCTGCGCACAGACATTCCCGAGTTCGGCCCCGGTGACACCATCAAGGTGCACGTCAACATCACCGAAGGAACGCGCTCGCGTATCCAGGTCTTCCAGGGCTTCGTGCTCGGTCGCTCGGGCGATGGCGTGCGCGAGACCTTCACGGTCCGCAAGATCAGCTTCCAGGTCGGCGTGGAGCGTACCTTCCCGGTGCACAGCCCGGTGATCGACCACATCGAGGTCGTCACCCGCGGTGACGTCCGTCGCGCGAAGCTCTACTACATGCGGAACCTGCGCGGCAAGAAGGCCAAGATCAAGGAGAAGCGCGACAACTGAGTCGCCTTTTCCGACAAGACCCCGTGGTTCACGCCACGGGGTCTTGTCGTTTTCAGACCATCTGATCGATGTACGGATGTGCGCGTGCCCGGCGTCTGCGCGCGCCCGGATGTGCGACGCTTGATGAACGGGCGCACGACACTTGCGAGCCGTGAAGGACGAGACCGTGAGTAGCCCCGCAACAGATATCCCTGAGACCCCGCCGCGAGCGCGCAGCCGTCGCCGCGGAGCGCTGGCGCTGTTGCGCGACATCCTGGTGATCGTCCTCGTGGCGGTTCTCGTCTCGTTCCTCGTCAAGACCTTTCTCGTGCGGTCCTTCTACATCCCCTCGGGGTCGATGGAGAACACGCTTCTCGTGAACGACCGCATCCTGGTCGACGAGATCACCCCGCGCTTCGGGGGCTACGCCCGTGGTGACGTGGTCGTGTTCCGCGACCCGGGTGGGTGGCTGCCGCCTTCGACGCAGCCCGATCGCGCGCCGGTTGTCGAGGCGTGGGAGTGGGTGCTGTCGTTGGTGGGCCTGGCAGCTCCCGACAGTGAGGACCATCTGATCAAGCGGGTCATCGGTCTGCCCGGCGATCACGTCCAGTGCTGCAACGCCCTCGGACAGATCACGGTCAACGGTGTGCCGATCGACGAGTCGGCCTACCTGTCCCTTCCTCCCGGTGAGACCGCCGCATCCGCGGATGCGTTCGATGTCGTCGTGCCCGAGAACAGCCTGTGGGTCCTCGGCGACAACCGGTACCGCTCGAAAGACTCGCGCTACAACCAGGAACAGCCCGGGCGAGGCTTCGTGCCGCTCGACAACGTCGTGGGTCGGGCGTTCCTCGTCACATTCCCGTTCTCCCGGTTCGGCACGATCGACTTCCACCACGAAGTGTTCGGCGGCGTGCCGGAGCCCGAGGCGGCCGCGGGGGCCCTCGCGCAATGACCGTCATAGAGCCGCGCCTGACACTCGAGCGTCGACTGCTTCGCGAACGGCCGATCGTGATCGCGTGTGACGAGGTCGGGCGCGGAGCTCTCGCCGGTCCTGTCGCCGTGGGAGCGACGGCGGTCGACGCTGGTCGTGCACGCAAGCGGATCCCGCAGGGGCTACGCGACTCGAAGCTCGTTCCCGAGGCGCGGAGAGCGGATGTCGCGGCTCGGGCGGCCGACTGGGTCTCTGCGAGCGGGGTCGGGTGGGCCTCTGCCGCCGAAGTTGATGAGGTCGGGATCATGCGAGCCCTGGGGCTGGCGGCCATCCGCGCTCTCGCGGACCTGCGAGCCCACGGGATCGAGCTCGAAGAGGGGATCGTCATCCTCGACGGCAACTACGACTACATCACGGCGGCGGGGGCGACGGGCCTGACGGTGCAACCCGTCATCAAGGCCGACCGCGACTGCGCGAGTGCGGCCGCCGCATCCGTCATCGCGAAGGTCGCGCGTGACGCCGTGATGACGGGTCTGCACGATGATCTGCCGGAATACCAGTGGGCGCGAAACAAGGGCTACGCGAGTGCCGAGCATCGGCTCGCGATCGACGAGCACGGGCTCAGCCCTCACCACCGTGCGTCTTGGGCGATTGCGCCCGCCACGCTTTTCTGAACTCCACGCGTCTCGGGACTCCTGCTTTCTGCATGAGCCGGACGAGAGGTGCCGGGGTAACTAGGATGGAACCACCATGGATGACGATGTCTTCGAGGACTATGACCGCGAACTCGAGCTGGCGCTCTTTCGCGAATATCGCGACGTCGTTTCGCAGTTTCAGTATGTGATCGAGACCGAGCGACGCTTTTATCTCGCGAATGAGGTCAATGTCGTTCGCCGCGATACCGAGCACGACTTCTACTTCGAGATCACGATGAACGATGTGTGGGTGTGGGATATCTACCGCGCCGACCGATTCGTGAAGTCTGTGCGGGTGTTGACGTTCAAGGACGTCAACGTCGAAGAGCTTTCGCGCCGCGACTTCGAGTTGCCGCAGGAGCTGTCGCTCGACGGCGAGTAGCGCTCCGCCCTCCACATCGACCTGAATCTCGGCCGATCCCCGGAACGGTCGTTCACGCTCTGCTCGCTGTGTGCGCGCTGCGAGGGTTGACCCGCATCGACCAACGGTCGGGCGGGAGGAGCGGCCGATGGCGCAGAAGGATGAGCGCGGGCGCGCGGGGGAGCAACGGGCCGCGGAGTATTTGGAGCGACTCGGCTACGCCGTGATGGACCGCAACTGGCGGTGCGACCAGGGCGAGCTCGACATCGTCGCGTGTCAGGGCGATGACCTGGTCTTCATCGAGGTCAAGACGCGCCGCGCCACGGGTTACGGGCATCCGTTCGAGGCGATCACACCGGAGAAGTTCGCGCGCCTGCATCGTCTGGCGATCGCGTGGATCATCGCTCACCCGGGTTCCGGGTGGGGGCGCAGCATCCGCATCGACGCGATCGGCATTGTCGGCGACGATCCCGCGACGGGAACACTCGAGCACCTCGAGGCGCTCCGATGACCATTGCGCGCACGTGGTGCGTCGCGCTCAGCGGCATCGACGGATCGCTTGTCGAGGTCGAGGCAGACCTCTCGAGCCAGCTTCCGGAATTCCGGCTCATCGGGCTGCCCGACAAGGCCCTCGGTGAGGCACAGCTGCGGGTCCGGAACGCGACGGCGAACTGCGGAATGCCTTTGCCCGCGCGCCGGCTGACGGTCAACCTGTCTCCCGCCAGCCTTCCGAAACACGGCTCCGGTTTTGATGTCGCGATCGCGGTTGCCGCGCTTGCAACGGCTGGAGGTTTTGATGCGGCGTCGCTCGCCGAGACGGTGCACCTCGGCGAGCTGGGGCTCGATGGCCGCCTGCGGCCCGTGCCCGGGATACTGCCGGCGGTGTTGGCGGCTGCCCGGGCAGGCATCCGGCGTGTGGTCGTGCCCCACGCGAACGCTGACGAGGCACGACTGATCGATGGTGTCGAGGTGCGCGGGGCGGTCTCGCTCGCCGACGTGGTCCGATTGCACGGTGTCGATGCCCCCGAGTTGAATCTCGAGCCGGTGCCGCGCGCGGCAATGCCGGTGGCCGTGAACCGTTCTCCTGAGCTCGCCGAGGTGGTCGGGCAGCGTGAGGCCGTCGAGGCCCTGATCGCCGCCGCGGCCGGCGGCCACCATCTCTTGATGTCTGGTCCGCCGGGGGCCGGCAAGACGATGATCGCGGAGCGCCTGCCGGGCATCCTTCCTCCGCTCGATGACGCCGAGGCTCTCGAGGCCGCGGCGCTTCGCTCGCTGTCGGGCGAGGCGATCGATGCGCTCAGCCGCATCCCACCCCTCGAGGCACCGCATCACAGCGCGTCTATGGCTGCGCTGGTCGGAGGAGGCAGCAGGCTGGTCCGTCCGGGGGCGATCGCCCGGGCTTCGGGCGGCGTTCTGTTTCTGGACGAGGCTGGTGAATTCCCGGCATCCGTTCTGGATGCGTTGCGGCTTCCGCTCGAGAAGGGTGCGATCACGATTCACCGCTCGGGGGTGTCCGCCACGTTCCCCGCGCGGTTTCAGCTGGTGCTCGCGACCAACCCGTGTCCGTGCGGGAATCACGGCGTACCGGGTGGGGCCTGCACGTGCCCTCCCCAGGCGATCCGCCGCTATGTCGGGCGACTCTCAGGCCCGCTGCTGGATCGAGTCGACATCCGCTTCGGGCTGATGCGGGTGTCCCGCGTTCCGGGGCTTGCCGAGGCTGGCACGATCTCGACCGCGGTCGCGCGGGAGCGAGTGGCCGAGGCCCGTGACCGCGCCCAGCGACGTCTCAGCGATACGCCCTGGCAGACGAACGCGCAAGCGTCGGGGGCATGGTTGCGTCAGGGTCCCCTCGCCCTCGCGCCGGACTTGCGTCGCCCTCTCGACACCGCGCTGCAACGCGGGGCGCTGACACTGCGCGGCTACGATCGCACGCTCCGGGTTGCGTGGACTCTTGCCGACCTCGGCGGGCGCGACCGGCCCGCGCTCGAGGACATCGGGCGCGCGCTGTTCCTCCGCAAGGGGGTGAACGCGTGACCCTCGAGCTACCCGACCGCGTGGATGATCGCCGTGCTCAGCTCGAGGGAATCGTTCCCGCAAGGTTGGCGGACGAGGATGTTTCGGATGCGTGGGCGCGGGCGATCTGGAGCCTCATCTCGGAACCCGGCGACGGTGTCGCGGGCCACTTGGTCGCTGCCCTCGGGGCTGAGGAAGCGTTGCGCGAGATCCGGTCCCAGGCATCCGCTCGGAGGGGACCGCGGTCATTGGCGCTGACGGCGGGACTCAAACGGTGGTTACCTCGTTTGAACGGCATAGCGGTGGAAGGCATGTTCAGGACAGCCCGGTTCGCCCGTTTGCGAGTCCTGACGCCGGAGGATGCCGACTGGCCGCGTGGCCTGGCCGATCTCGGTGCCCACGCCCCGCTGGTGCTGTGGGTGCGCGGCGCGGGGATCGCGCTGTCCTCGGCAGGTCCGCGCGTGGCGCTGGTGGGGGCCCGAGCATCCAGTGCCTACGGCGAACTCGTCGCCGCGGACCTCGCGGCGGATCTCTCTGACCGCGGCGTATGCGTTGTTTCTGGGGCCGCGTTCGGGATCGACGCGGCGGCCCATCGCGCGACGCTCGGGACGGGTGGGGCCACGATTGCCGTCCTGGCGGGGGGTGTAGATCGGCCTTATCCGTCGCGGCACTCCGACTTGATCGCGCGAATAGCGGAACGAGGCGCGGTTATCGGAGAGATCGCGCCGGGCGCCGCGCCGACCAAATCCCGCTTTCTTGAGCGCAACAGAGTCATCGCCGCAATGTCGGACGCGACGGTCGTCGTTGAGGCAGGTTGGCGGAGCGGATCGCTCAACACAGCGGGTCACGCCGCGGCCCTCGGGCGCCCCCTCGGCGCGGTGCCCGGTCCGATCACCTCCGCTACTTCGGCGGGCTGCCATCGTTTGCTGCGTGAGTTCGACGCGACATGCGTGACCTCGGTTGCGGACATCATCGAGTTGACCGGCTGGGCGACGAACACCGCCCGCTCCGCGGCGCAGGGCGAGGCGGGCGGACGGGTAGCCGGCGGCGGGGGGCCGGAAACGACTGGGGCGGGGATGGTCTCGACCGCAGGTGGATCACTCGGCGCGGACACGAACGTGCTCGAAGCGGTCGGTACCCGCGCGCGGCGATCCAGCGATGAGATCGCGCGACGAGCGGGATTGGTCCCGGCACAGGTCGAGGCTCAACTCGGTCTGTTCGAGCTCGAAGGGCTCGTTGTGCGGGAGGACGGTGGCTGGCGGCGTGCCGCCGCACGCGGGGACCGGGGATGAGCGCATGCTGGATTCGTGGACTGGCATGAGGCATCCGAGGCGTTCGACACGCATCTCCGGACCGTGCGCCGTCTTTCGCCCGCGACAACGCGGGCCTACCGCTCGGACCTCCGAGACCTGATCGAAGTCGCGCTGATGACCGGTGTGCAGACGCCCGCCGAGACCGACCTCGAACTGCTCAGGGAATGGCAGGGGCAGGCGAGTGAACGCGGCGACGCGCGCGCCACCCTCGCGCGTCGCACCGCGGCCATTCGGGCGTTCTTCGCATGGGCACTCGAAACGGAGATCGTGACGCAGGACCCGAGCCTGCGTCTCGTCGCCCCGAAGCGCGGCCGCACCTTGCCGACCGTGGCGACAGCCCCGGCCGTGGCCGAGATGCTCGACGGGCTGCACACTCTCGCGGCCGGTGGCGACCCGCTACCGCTGCGTGACCGGGCGATGCTCGAACTGCTCTACGGTGCGGGCATTCGTGTGTCCGAGTTATGCGGCCTGGACGTCGGTGACCTC
>NZ_HG779619.1:0-81227 GCF_000582705.2 Microbacterium sp. C448 | reverse complement strand
CAAGCCTCCCCATCGGTGGATCGAGGCTTAACCTGCCCCAGTTCGCCCAGCCCTTCGGACTCCGCGTTGGAGGTTCCGGTGCTCCCTTCGACAGGCTCAGGGAGCGTAGGGCGCTAGTTTGGTGAGCATGACCGTGCCCCGCCGCATCCTGCTCGTCAACGGCCCGAACCTGAACCTGCTCGGTACGCGCGAGCCGGAGATCTACGGCAGCGCGACGCTCGCGGATGTTGAGCGAATCACGTCCGACGCCGCCGCGGCGCACGGGCTCGAGGTGCGCGCGGTCCAGAGCAATCACGAGGGCGTGTTGATCGACGCGATTCATGCGGCACGCGAAGATTGCGCCGGCATCGTCATCAACCCCGGAGGGCTCACACACACATCGGTCGTTCTGCGTGATGCGCTCTCCGGTGTTTCGCTGCCGGTCGCCGAGGTGCACATCTCGAACGTGTACGAGCGCGAGGAGTTCCGCCATCACTCGTACGTCCACGATGTCGCCGTGGTCCATGTGATCGGCGAAGGCGTCGACGGATACGCGAAGGCCGTGCGTCTGCTGATCCCCGTGATCACGGGCGCGGCGGACGGCTGAGCGGAGTCATCCCGTAGAATCGAACGTCGGCTCGCTTCGACACAGTCGCGACCGCTCCTTCTTTGCTCCGCGAGCACGAGCCGCGCCCCACACACGAACGGAATTCTTCGAACATGGCATCCACCGCAGACATCAAGAACGGCGTCGTCCTCAGCATCGACGGACAGCTGTGGAACGTCATCGAGTTCCAGCACGTCAAGCCCGGCAAGGGTGGCGCGTTCGTCCGCACCAAGCTGAAGAACGTCGTCTCGGGTAAGACCGTCGACCGCACCTACAACGCGGGCGCGAAGATCGAGATCGAGAACGTTGACCGCCGCGACTTCACGTACCTGTATAACGACGGAGACAACTTCGTCTTCATGGACACGGCCGACTATGACCAGCTCACGGTTGCCGCTGCGACCGTCGGCGACGCGAAGAACTTCCTGCTCGAGAACCAGCAGGTGCAGATCGCGCTGAACAACGGCAACCCGCTGTACGTCGAGCTGCCGGCCTCCGTCATCCTCGAGATCACGTACACCGAGCCCGGCCTGCAGGGCGATCGTTCGTCGGCCGGCACCAAGTCCGCCACGGTCGAGACCGGGTACGAGATCCAGGTGCCCCTGTTCCTCGAGACCGGCACCAAGGTCAAGGTCGACACCCGCACGGGTGACTACCTCGGCCGCGTGAGCTGACCGGGTGAGCGCTCGGACTAAGGCGCGTAAGCGCGCCCTCGACATCCTCTTTCAGGCGGATGTACGCGGCGACGAACCCGGCGTGATTCTCGCGGCCGAAGCTCAGCGCGCGGCGAGTGAGCCCGCCCGCGAGGCATCCTGGCTCTATGCGCGCGAGATCGTCGACGGCGTGATCGATCACCACGAAGAGATCGACGAGCTGATCGCGACGCACAGCAAGGACTGGAAGATCGAGCGGATGCCCGCGGTCGACCGTGCCCTCCTGCGCATGGGCGTGTGGGAGCTGCTGCACAACGACGAGGTGCCTACCGCCGTCGTGATCGACGAGGCCGTGGAGCTTGCGAAGGAGTTCTCGACGGATGACTCCGGCTCGTTCGTGCACGGAGTGCTCGCGCGCGTCTCCCGCTCTGCCTGACGCGCAACGTTCTTCCGAGGCGGCGTGAACTCCTCCTGGCGCGGTCTCATCGACGTCGCCGACGTCGCCCCGGGCATCCCGCTCGCGCTCGGCGTAGAGCTGCGCCAGCGGACGCCGTACCGGCCGGATGACTGGGCTCCGCGGCGGGTCGAGAGTGTGCATCCGCGCGCGCTCCTGGGTCGTCGCGATGATCTGTCGCTCGGCGTCCGCCCGCTCATGCGGAGCGAGAGCACGGGCATGTGGATCAAAGGCCAGGTCTCGTGGGAGTCCGTGCGACGGCCCGGTTTCGGCTTCGACCCCGCCCACGCCCGGTGGTTCTCCGACCTCGCGACCCTCCTATTGGGGGTTCGGACCGTCGGCCCCTTCGCCGACCCGGGCGAGTGGCTGACACTCGACGCGGTCGAATCGAGCCTGCTCTGGCCGCACCTGCGCTCGGCGCGCACCGCCGGGATTCCTCTCGTCGCAACGAGCGAGCACCAGAGCGTCGCCCTCGGATACGAGGCGACCGCGGCAATCGACGTGACGGATGCCGGTGAGGCGCTGCGTCTCCGAACGCACGTCACGGTCGACGGCGTGCCGATCGAGGATGCGGTCATCCGCCCCGTCGGTCACATCGGAATTTACGTCGCCACCCTCGACCGCGACCCCCTCCCGATCCTGCTCGCTCCGTGCAAGCTCCCGGACGCCGCCCGATCCCTCCTCAGCCACGACGAGGGGCTGCTGATTCCCGCGGAGGAGCGCGAAGAGTTTCTCGCAGACGGCCTGCCCCGACTCGTCCGCCGCGCACGCGTCACCGCTGCGCGAGGCATCACGCTTCCCGCTCCGCCACAGCCGACGGCGGTCGTCACGGCGTCCTTCGGTGACGACGACGTGGAGTACCGCATCGAATGGTCCTATCCGGGTGTCACCCGACTTGCCTACGACTCCGGGTCGCACCCCGATCGTGACCCCGCGGCCGAAGCCGAGATCGGATCGGGCCTCGAGACCGTCTGGCGAGAGACATCCGATGCGCCATTCGCGCCCACGGGACGGCTGAACGACACGGATGCCGCGGAGTTCGCCACGCGCATCCTGCCCGGCTGGGGTGCGCTCGCGCGGGTGCGCGTGGAGGGCAATGCACCCCGGCGCGTCTACACCGAGCTGACCGGTGAACCCGCGATCAGTGTCAGCACGCTCGAGAGCGACGATCCCGACTGGTTCGAACTCGGTGTGCTCGTCTCGATCGACGGTCGCGCGGTTCCGTTCGGCCCGCTGTTCCGCGCCCTCGTGCGAGGTCGCAAGAAGATGCTTCTCTCGGACGGGGCGTATTTCTCGCTCGCGCATCCCGCGCTTCAGCGCCTGCGCGACCTGATCGACGAAGCCGGAGAGCTGGCGGAGTGGGAGACCGCGCCTCGCATCAACCGGCACCAGACCGACCTGTGGAGTGAGTTCGAAGACCTCGCCGACCAGTCCGAACCGGCGACCGCGTGGCGCGAACTCGCCGCGGGCCTGCGCGGCACCGAAACCGTGCCGCACACGCCTCCACCGACCGGGCTCGAAGCGACGCTACGGACCTACCAGCAGGCGGGTTTGGACTGGCTGGCGTTTCTCTGGCGCAATCGTCTCGGCGGAATCCTCGGCGACGACATGGGGCTGGGCAAAACCGTGCAGCTCTTGGCACTGGCCGCGCACATCCGCGACCAGGGCGAACGGCGGCCGCTGCTCGTCGTGGCGCCCACGTCGGTGGTCGGATTGTGGTCTGCCGAGGCGGCGCGGTTCACTCCCGGCCTCCGGGTACGGCTGATCGAAGAAACCAGCACCAAGCGTGGTTCGTCCCTCGCCGAGGCGACGGGGGATGCCGATATCGTCGTGACCTCGTATGCGCTCGTGCGCCTGGACCGAGAAGAGTTCGAGCGGATCGACTGGTCGGTCGTCATCCTCGATGAGGCGCAGTTCGTGAAGAATCCGCGCACACAGCTTCACCGCGCCGTGGGGGCGCTGCGTGCGGACGCGGTGTTCGCCGCGACGGGAACACCGCTCGAGAACGGTCTGACCGACCTGTGGTCACTGCTCTCGCTGACCGCGCCCGGTTTGTTCCCCTCCGCTCCGCGCTTCAGCGAGGCGTATGTGAAGCCCATCGAGCAGGGCAAGATGCCGGAGAACGCGGAAGGTGGCCCATTTCGCGCGGCGAGGCTCGCGCGGTTGCGTCGCCGCATCCGCCCGCTTCTTCTCCGTCGTACGAAAGCGTTGGTCGCACCCGAGCTACCCGAGAAGCAGGAACTCGAGCTTCGCGTCGCGCTCGACCCTGAGCACCGCGAGCTCTACGATCTGACCCTGCAGCGCGAACGACAGAAGGTCATGGGACTGCTGCAGGATCTGGACAGGAACCGATTCATCGTGTTCCGCTCGCTCACACTGTTGCGGATGCTGAGCCTGTCGCCCGCGCTGATCAGTCCCCAGAACGCGCACATTCCCGCGAGCAAACTGGACGCGTTGCTCGATCGCCTCGTCGAGGTCGCCGCTGAGGGGCACAGGGCGCTCGTGTTCAGCCAGTTCACGTCTTTCCTTCGGCTCGCGGCGGACCGCCTGGATGCCGCGGGGATCGCGCACGCCTACCTCGACGGATCGACCCGCAATCGCACCGAGGTGGTCGAGGGGTTCCGGCAGGGCGATGCGCCCGCGTTCCTGATCAGTCTCAAGGCCGGCGGTTTCGGACTCACCCTCACGGAGGCCGACTACGTGTTCGTGCTCGACCCGTGGTGGAATCCCGCGGCGGAAGCACAGGCAGTGGATCGCGCCCATCGCATCGGTCAGGAGCGACACGTGATCGTGTACCGGCTGATCGCGGCGGACACGATCGAAGAGAAGGTGCTCGCCCTGCAAAGGCGCAAGGCACGGCTCTTCGATGCCGTCGTGGACGACGATGCCCTGTTCGCGCAGGACCTCACGGCAGACGACATCCGCTCGCTGCTGGACGGGTGAGCGGGGCCTCTTTCTCACGGCGCTCGTTTCTCACGGCGCTGTTCACCCGGGTCCCAGGAGCCCGCGCGTAGACTCGAGGGCTGTTGGAGAGGGAAGGGCACACATGCGCATCACGGGCCTCGGCCACGCCGGAATGTTCATCGAAACGCTCGGGGGATCGATCCTCTGCGACCCGGTGATCGGCCCGAGCTTCTTCGGCTCGTGGTTCCCGTTCCCCGACAACCGGGCGCTCGACTGGGAGCGTTTCGGTGCCGCGGACTTCCTGTACATCTCGCACCGGCATCGCGATCACTTCGATCCGCGGATGCTCGAGCGATATGTCCGCAAGGACATCACCGTGCTGTTGCCGGACTATCCCACCGACGATCTCGAGAACGACCTGCGAGCACTCGGTTACGACAACATCGTCTACACACCGAACGGCGAGACTCTGAAGTTCGGCGAGCTGAAGGTCATGGTGACGCCACTCCGTGCCCCGAGCGACGGGCCCATCGGTGACTCGTCGTTGAGTGTCGACGACGGTACCGCCAGCATCCTGAACCAGAACGACTCGCACCCGCTCGACCTCGACAAGCTGCTGTCGTTTTCGAAGCCCGAGGCCTACTTCACCCAGGTGTCAGGCGCGATCTGGTGGCCCATGGTCTACGACCTGCCGCAGGACTCGAAGCAGCACTTCGCCCAGCTCAAGCGCGACGCGCAGAACAAGCGCGCGATGTATTACATCGAAAAGGTAGACGCGCCGCACGTGTTCCCCATGGCGGGGCCGCCCATGTTCCTGCGGGAAGAGCTGTTCCGATACAACGGGTGGGGAGAGCAGGACGACTCGATCTTCACGGACTCGCGCCAGTTCCTCGAGCACATGGCAGAGGTTCGTCCGGAGCAGAACGGGTACCTTTTCATCCCGGGGACTCAGGTCGATCTGAACAACGGCGCGCTCGAGGTCACTCAGACGCTCTACAGCGATGCCGAGATCAAGCACATGTACGGCGAGAAGTGGGAGTACCTGGCCGAGCAGCGAGACTCGCGACAGGACGAAGTGCGAGCGGAGGAGGCGTCCCGTGCTCCGGTACTGCCGCCGGACGAGATGCTCGCTGAGATCAAGGGCTGGTGGGAGCCGCTGCTGCGCCGCGCCCGGACCATCCGCGACGGGGTGGGCGGCAACGTGCGGTTCCGCATCGGCGACCTCGACATGGTGGTGGACTTCCCGAAGGCGAAGGTTCGCGAATACGCGGGCGAAGAGTGCATCTACTGGTACACGATCCCCGCCGACCTGGTGTCGACCAACATCCGTGATCACGAGATCGACTGGTCGAACTCCATCTTCCTGTCGATGCAGTTCGAGGTCGGTCGGAGCGGCAAGTTCAACGAGTTCCTGACCACGTTCCTCAAGTGCCTCTCGCGCGACCGTATTGAGTATGTCGAGAACTGGTACGCGGAGCAGTCGGACCAGACCGAGGACGTCCAGCTCGGCGATTGGGTCGTGCAGCGCCGCTGCCCGCACCTGCGGGCAGATCTGACGAAGACGGGCAAGATCGAGGACGGCGTGCTGACCTGCAGCCTGCACGACTGGAAGTGGGACCTCACGTCGGGCCGGTGCCTGACGTCGCAAGGTCACCCGATCCGGGCACACGAGACGCCCGACGCGACGGATGCGGTCGACGCCGACGCATCCGCTCCCGCCGCCGTCTGACGCTCTCATCTCAGCGAAACACCCCTTTTGCGGCGAAACACCCCACGACACAGGGTGTCTCGGCGCACGTTGGGTGTTTCGGCGTCCGGACGGGCGGGAGTGCGGCGAAGCGGGATGGCGGATGCGTGAGGTCCGGTAGGGTGAGAGGGCACAGCAACCTTTAACACCGTCCTGTGAGGCGGAGAAGGGAGCGGCACATGAGCACGAGAACCGTGCTGCACGAGGCCGACATCGCACGAGCCCTGACCCGGATTTCTCACGAGATCCTCGAGTCCAACAAGGGTGCCGATGGGTTGATCCTTCTGGGGATCCCCACACGCGGTGTGACCCTCGCCCATCGCATCGGGACCCTGGTCTCGGAGTTCAGCGGCACGACCGTCCCGGTCGGCGCGCTCGACGTCACGATGTACCGCGACGACCTCGCCCGCAATCCCACGCGCACGCCGCAGCCCACGTCGATCCCCGCGGGAGGTATCGACGGCAAGACGGTCGTCCTGGTGGACGACGTGCTGTTCTCCGGCCGCAGCATCCGGGCCGCTCTCGACGCGCTGCAGGACATCGGACGGCCCGCCGCGGTTCGCCTCGCGACCCTGATCGATCGGGGCCACCGCGAGCTACCGATCCGGCCCGACTTCGTCGGCAAGAACCTGCCGAGCTCGCGGGAGGAACGCGTCAACGTGCGTCTGGCCGAAACCGACGGCATCGAAGAGGTGACGGTCGGATCATGAGGCACCTGCTCGACACCCAGACACTCGACCGCGCGTTGGCTCTCGAGATCCTCGACGTCGCCGAGGACATGGCCGACACACAGCGCCGCGAGATCAAGAAGCTGCCGACGCTCCGCGGCAAGACGATCGTCAACCTCTTCTTCGAGGACTCGACCCGCACGCGCATCTCGTTCGAGGCGGCGGCCAAGCGTCTGAGCGCCGACGTCATCAACTTCGCCGCGAAGGGTTCGAGCGTCTCGAAGGGCGAGAGTCTGCAGGACACGGCCCAGACCCTGCAGGCGATGGGCGCCGACGCGGTCGTCATCCGGCACGGTGCATCCGGGGCTCCGCGCACGCTCGCCTCGAGCGGCTGGATCACCGCGGGCGTCGTCAACGCCGGCGACGGCACGCACGAGCACCCCACGCAGGCCCTTCTCGACGCCTTCACGATTCGCAAGCGCACCTTCGGCGCCGACAGCCGCGGCCGTGATCTCGCTGGTGTGAAGGTCACGATCGTAGGGGACGTCCTGCACTCGCGGGTCGCCCGCTCGAACGTGTGGCTGCTCTCGACGCTCGGCGCCGACGTCACACTTGTCGCCCCGCCGACACTCGTGCCGCAGGATGTCTCTGCCTGGCCCGCCCGCATCGTGTACGACCTCGACGAGGCGATTGCCGAGGGTCCCGACGCACTCATGATGTTGCGGATTCAGCTCGAGCGGATGGGTGCGGCATTTTTTCCCACTGAGCGGGAGTATTCCCGGCGCTGGGGTCTCGACCCGCGGCGCCTGGCGTCCCTCCCCGCCGATACGATGGTGATGCATCCCGGACCCATGAATCGCGGGCTCGAAATCTCGGCGGCCGCCGCCGATTCGCCCCGCTCGACCGTTCTCGAGCAGGTGTCGAACGGTGTGTCCGTGCGGATGGCGGTGCTGTACCTGCTGCTCGCGGGCGAGCGTCCCGGCCTGGACGAGCAGCTAACGAACGGCGGCACGAAAGCCGGCATCATGACTGCCGGCGTCACAAACGAGGAGGAGAGATGAGCGAAGTTCTCCTCATCGCCGGTGCCCGCATCGAGGGCGGATCCGCCGTCGACCTGATCGTCGAAGACGGTCGCATCGCCGAGGTCGGCGCGGGGCTGAGCCGCGCGGGCGCGACACGGATCGACGCGGACGGGCTGGTTGCTTTGCCGGGCCTCGTCGACCTCCACACACACCTGCGTGAACCCGGATACGAGGCATCCGAAACGATCCTGACGGGAACGCGTGCCGCGGCTTCGGGTGGCTTCACGGCCGTATTCGCGATGCCGAACACGTCGCCCGTGGCCGACACCGCCGGCGTCGTCGAGCAGGAACTCGCGCTCGGCGAGGCAGCGGGCTACGCGACGGTGCAGCCGATCGGCGCCGTCACCGTGGGGCAGAAGGGTGAGCGACTCGCCGAGCTCGGAGCCATGGCCGACTCTCGCGCCCGCGTCCGCGTCTTCAGCGACGACGGCTTCTGCGTGTGGGACCCGCTGATCATGCGGCGCGCCCTCGAATACGTCAAGGCATTCGGGGGAGTGATCGCGCAGCACGCGCAGGACCCTCGCCTCACCGAGGGCGCCCAGATGAACGAGGGGTCGGTCTCTGCCGAGCTCGGGCTGACCGGATGGCCCGCCGTTGCCGAGGAATCGATCATCGCGCGCGACGTTCTCCTGGCCGAACACGTCGGCTCTCGCCTGCACGTCTGCCACCTCTCCACCGCGGGGTCGGTCGACATCATCCGCTGGGCGAAGAAGCGGGGCATCAACGTCACGGCCGAGGTCACGCCGCATCACCTGTTGCTGACGGACGAACTCGTGCGCGGCTACGACGCCCGGTACAAGGTCAATCCGCCGCTCCGCCGCGAAGAGGACGTGCTCGCGGTGCGCGAGGGCCTCGCGGACGGCACGATCGACATCGTCGCGACCGACCACGCCCCGCACCCCGCCGAGAACAAGAGCTGCGAGTGGGCAGCCGCCGCGAACGGCATGGTGGGCCTTGAGAGCGCCCTGCGGGTCGTGCACGCGTCGATGGTCGAAACCGGGCTGCTCGGCTGGGCCGACGTCGCCCGGGTCATGTCCTACGCCCCCGCACGCATCGGGATGCTCCCCGCGCACGGCACGCCGCTCGCGGTCGGACAGCCTGCAGAGCTGACGCTCTACGACTCCGACGTGAACGAGGTGTTCGGTGCATCCGATCTGCACGGTCTGAGCTCGAACTCGCCCTACCTCGGCCAGCCCTTGCCGGGGCGCGTGCTCTGGACGATCCACCGCGGTCGCCCCACATTCGCCGACGGAAAGCTCGTCGCCGATCTCGCACAGGAGGTTCGCGCATGACTCTCGGCGCAGCAATGGCCATCATCATCGGCTTCGGCGTTCTGGTGCTCGTGGGCATCGCGTGGGGCTGGTCGCGCCGGGTCCGACGCGACCGCGGTCTCGTCGCGCCGACAGACGTGCCCGAGGGGTTCGTCGCCGAGGCATCCTTCTCCGGCTTCTATGTCGCCACGACGCGCCACGAAAAGCCACTGGATCGCCTGGCCATCCGCCACCTCCGATACCGGGGACGCGTCGGGATCGAGGTCTCGTCGGCGGGCGTTCTGCTCGCGATCACGGGCGAGGCTCCCGTTTTTGTCGCGGCATCCCGGATCGTCGGTGTCGATCGCGCGACCTGGACCATCGACCGGGTCGTCGAGCGCGACGGGCTCGTCCGCCTCGCCTGGCGCGTCGATGCCGAAACGATCGCCGACTCTTATGTCCGAATGACGGGTGACGCGCCCGGCAACACCTCCGGTGAGTTGCTCGCCGCGGTCACCCGCATCCTTCCCCAGCCCACCCCGACAGGGAAAGCCGAATGATCTCTCATCTCACGAAAGACCCCGCCGTTCTCGTCCTCGAAGACGGCACCCGCCACGCCGGACGGGCCTATGGCGCCCGCGGCACGACCCTCGGCGAAGTCGTCTTCGCCACCGGCATGACCGGCTACCAGGAGACGCTCACCGACCCCTCATACGCCGGGCAGATCGTCTTGCAGACGGCCCCGCACATCGGGAACACCGGCATGAACGACGAAGATCCCGAATCGCGCCGCATCTGGGTGTCGGGCTACATCGTGCGGGACCCCTCGCGTGTCGTCTCGAACTGGCGAGCGGATGAGTCGCTTGACGACGCTCTTGTGAACGACGGCATCGTCGGCATCAGCGGAATCGACACGCGCTCGGTGACCCGCCACATCCGCTCCGCCGGCAGCATGCGCGGCGGGATCTTCTCTGGCCCGGAGGCGGCGCTCGACGCCGACGAGCAGCTGCGCATCGTGCGCGAGGCTCCCGCGATGTCGGGTCGAAACCTCTCCGCCGAGGTTTCGGTCACAGCCGTCGAGGTATATCCCGCCACGGCCGAGCGCATCGGAAACCTCGCGGTGCTCGACCTGGGCGTCAAGAGCGCGACGATCCACAACCTCGCCGCCCGCGGGTTCGACGTCCACGTGCTGCCCCAGCACGTCACGATCGAGGAGCTCCGCGCCCTCGACCCGGTCGCGGTGTTCTACTCCAACGGCCCCGGCGACCCCGCAGCATCAGATCAGCACGTCGAACTGCTGCGCGCAGTGCTCGATGACCGCACGCCGTTCTTCGGAATCTGTTTCGGCAACCAACTGCTCGGGCGGGCCCTAGGGCTCGGCACGTACAAGCTGCCGTTCGGCCACCGCGGCATCAACCAGCCGGTGCTCGACAAGTCAACGGGCCGCGTCGAGATCACCTCGCAGAACCACGGCTTCGCGGTTGAGGCGCCGGTCGACAGCGTCTTCGACAGCCCTCAGGGGTACGGGCGTGTCGAGGTCAGCCACATCGGGCTGAACGATCAGGTGGTCGAGGGCCTGCGTGCCCTCGACATCCCGGCCTTCAGTGTGCAGTACCACCCCGAGGCTGCCGCGGGCCCGCACGACTCCAACTACCTCTTCGACAGGTTCCGCGACATGGTGCTCGCGGCCCTTCGACAAGCTCAGGGACCGGATATTGAGGATGAAAACTGATGCCTAAGCGCGACGACATCAAGAGCGTCCTGGTCATCGGGTCCGGCCCGATCGTGATCGGCCAGGCCTGCGAATTCGACTACTCGGGCACCCAAGCCTGCCGTGTGCTGCGCGAGGAGGGCGTCCGCGTCATCCTCGTCAACTCCAACCCCGCGACGATCATGACCGATCCCGACTTCGCCGACGCGACCTACATCGAACCGATCACCTGGCAGGTCATCGAGACGATCATCGCCAAGGAACGGCCGGATGCGATCCTGCCGACCCTCGGCGGCCAGACCGCGCTCAACGCGGCGATCGAGCTCGACAAGCACGGCGTGCTCGAGAAGTACGACGTCGAGTTGATCGGTGCGAATCTCGAGGCCATCAACAAGGGCGAAGATCGCCAGATCTTCAAGCAGCTGGTGTTGGACTCCGGCGCCGATGTCGCCGACAGCCGCATCTGCCACACCATGGACGAGGTGCTCGCGGGCGCAGCGGAGCTCGGATACCCGCTGGTCGTGCGGCCGAGCTTCACGATGGGCGGACTCGGTTCAGGTTTCGCCTACGACGAGCGCGACCTGCGTCGTATCGCCGGCGCCGGCCTCCGTGACTCGCCGACGACCGAGGTGCTGCTCGAGGAGTCGATCCTCGGGTGGAAGGAATACGAGCTCGAGCTCATGCGTGACACCGCCGACAACACGGTCGTGGTCTGCTCGATCGAGAACGTCGACCCGGTCGGGGTGCACACGGGCGACTCGATCACTGTCGCCCCGGCACTCACCCTGACCGACCGCGAGTACCAGAAGATGCGCGACATCGGCATCGACATCATTCGCGCGGTCGGCGTCGACACCGGTGGCTGCAACATCCAGTTCGCCGTCGATCCCTCGAATGGCCGCATCATCGTCATCGAGATGAACCCGCGTGTCTCGCGCTCGTCGGCGCTGGCGTCGAAGGCAACGGGCTTCCCGATCGCGAAGATCGCCGCGAAGCTCGCTCTCGGATACCGGCTGGATGAGATCCCGAACGACATCACCAAGGTCACGCCCGCGAGCTTCGAGCCGACGCTCGACTACGTCGTCGTGAAGGTCCCGCGCTTCAACTTCGAGAAGTTCCCCGCGGCCGACACCACGCTGACAACCACCATGAAGTCGGTCGGCGAGGCGATGGCGATCGGCCGCAACTACGCGACAGCCCTGCAGAAGGCGCTGCGTTCGCTCGAGAAGCGCGGGTCGAGCTTCCACTGGGGCGACGAACCGCGGACGAAGGACGAGCTCGTCGAGGTGTCGAAGACGCCGACGGATGGTCGGATCGTCGTCGTCCAGCAGGCGCTGCGAGCCGGCGCCAGCGTTCCCGAGATGTTCGAGGCGACGGGCATCGACCCGTGGTTCCTCGACCAGATCGTCCTCATCAACGAGGTCGCCGACTTCGTCCGCGACGCGGCGAAGCTGGATGCGGAAACGATCCTGCTCGCGAAGGACCACGGCTTCTCGGACGCTCAGCTCGGGCAGTTGCGGGGCATTCCCGAGGTCGAGGTTCGCGGCATCCGTCACGCCCTCTCGATCCGCCCCGTCTACAAGACCGTCGACACCTGCGCCGGGGAGTTCCCGGCACTGACGCCTTACCACTACTCGAGCTACGACTTCGAGACCGAGGTCACGCCGTCCGACCGCCAGAAGATCGTGATCATCGGATCGGGCCCCAATCGCATCGGTCAGGGAGTCGAGTTCGACTACTCCTGCGTGCACGCGTCGTTCGCGCTGTCGGACGCGGGTTACGAGACGATCATGGTCAACTGCAACCCGGAGACGGTCTCGACCGACTACGACACGTCGGACCGCCTCTACTTCGAGCCGCTCACGCTCGAGGATGTGCTCGAGGTGCTGTACGCCGAGGCCGCGTCGGGTGAGATCTTCGGCGTCGTGTGCCAGCTCGGCGGGCAGACGCCGCTCGGACTCGCGAAGGGCATCGAAGAGGCCGGCTACCGCATCCTCGGCACGAGCCCCGCGGCCATCGACCTCGCCGAAGAGCGCCAGCTGTTCAGCGAGATCCTCGACACCGCAGGCCTCGTGGCGCCCCGCCACGGCACGGCGACGGATGCCGAGGGTGCTGTCGCGGTCGCGGAAGACATCGGATATCCCGTTCTCGTCCGTCCGAGCTTCGTGCTCGGCGGTCGCGGCATGGAGATCGTTTACGACACCCCGAGCCTGTACGACTACTTCGTGCGGACCGCGGGTGAGGTCATCATCGGCCCCGGCATGCCGCTGCTGGTCGACCGATTCCTGGACGACGCGGTCGAGATCGATGTCGACGCCCTTTACGACGGCACCGAGCTGTACATCGGTGGCGTCATGGAGCACATCGAAGAGGCCGGTATCCACTCGGGCGACTCGGCGTGCACGCTGCCTCCGATCTCGCTCGGACGTTCGGAGATCGACCGGGTGCGCACCGCGACGCTCGCGATCGCCGAGGGCGTCGGTGTGCGCGGATTGCTGAACGTTCAGTTCGCGATCAGCGCGGGCATCCTCTACGTCATCGAGGCGAACCCGCGCGCGAGCCGCACGGTGCCGTTCGTGTCGAAGGCGCTCGGAATTCCGCTGGCCAAGGCCGCAGCGCGGATCATGTCCGGGTCGACGATCGACGAGCTGAAGACCGAAGGCCTGCTGCCGCCGTCCGATGGTTCGCGGGTTCCGCTCGACTCCCCGGTTTCGGTCAAGGAGGCCGTGCTGCCCTTCAAGCGGTTCCGCACGAAGGACGGGCAGACGGTCGACTCCGTGCTCGGGCCCGAGATGCGCTCGACCGGCGAGGTCATGGGAATCGACAAGGACTTCCCGACCGCGTTCGCCAAGAGCCAGGCAGCCGCGTACGGCGGGATGCCGCTGTCGGGCACCGTCTTCATCTCGGTCGCCGACTCGGACAAGCGTGCGGTCATCCTGCCCGCGCACCGGCTGCAGGAGCTCGGCTTCACGCTCGTCGCGACAGAGGGCACGGCCGAGATCCTGGCGCGAAACGGCATCAACGTCCGCATCGTGAACAAGTACAGCGAGACGCAAGCCTCCGGCGCACGGAACATCGTCGACCTGATCAATGACGGCGAGATCGACATCATCGTGAACACGCCGAGCGGGCGGTCCGCCCGCGCCGACGGCTACGAGATCCGCGCCGCGGCCGTGGCCGCCGACAAGGCCCTCTTCACGACGATCGCCGTTCTGGGTGCCGCAGTGAGCGCCATGGACGCCGTGCGTCAGGGCTTCGACGTCAGGAGCCTGCAGGAGTACGCGGCGGACCGGGCGGCACGCGGGTGAGCGCAGGCCCGGCGTTCGGCGATCGCGTGCGCGCGGCGTTCGGCGAGCACGGACGCCTGTGCGTCGGTATCGATCCGCACGAGCAGCTGCTCGCGGACTGGGGGCTGGATGTCTCGGCCGACGGCGTACGGACGTTCGGGCTGCGTGTCGTCGAAGCCGCCGAGGGGCACTGCGGGATCGTCAAGCCTCAGGTGTCGTTCTTCGAGCGGTTCGGCTCGGCCGGATTTGCGGCGCTCGAGGACGTGCTCGCGGCGGCCCGAGGTGCGGGCCTGCTCGTGATCGCGGACGCCAAACGCGGCGACATCGGATCGACCATGGACGCGTACGCGCGCGCCTGGCTGACCCCCGGCTCGCCGCTCGAGGCCGACGCCGTGACCCTCAGCCCGTACCTGGGCGTCGGCTCCCTCGAGGACACGCTGCGCTACGCCGTCGCGCACGGCAAGGGCGCGTTCGTGCTGGCGGCGACGAGCAACCCCGAGGCATCCGGTCTGCAGAGCGCTCGGATGATGCCGGAGGCCGACGACACCGCGGAGCCTTCTCGGACCGTGGCCGGCGCGATCGCGGCGGAGGTGGCGGCCTTCAATGCCGTCACGACGCAGGTGGGTTCGTGGGGGAGCATCGGTCTGGTGATCGGTGCGACCGTGAACCCCGCCGAGCGGGGAGTTCCCGTTGATCTCGAGCCGGTCGCGCCGATCCTGGCGCCCGGCTTCGGACACCAGGGCGCACGGTCGGAGGATCGTGAAATGATCTTCGGACGCCTCGCACCCGCGGTGATCGTGGCCGAGAGCCGCAGCATCCTTGCTGCGGGACCGGTACGCACCGATTTGGCGCGGGCGATGGATGACAGACGACGCACGGAGGAGATCATCGGTGACTGACGCGGCGGCAGGGGACGAGCGACGCCCGGAGGAACAACGGGTCGTTGAACGACGCGGAGGCACCCCACCCGAGGTGGACCGCGCCGCTGCATCCCGACGCGCCATCGCGGCACGGCGCGAACGCGCGGCGCTCAAACGCGACGTCACGACCCGCGTCATCACACCCCAAGAGCTGCTTCGACGGGCATGGGCTGCACCGGAGTCCGCTGCGGCGGCCATGCGTGCACCCGACTTTCTGACGTCGATCCCCGCTATCGGTGAAGGGAAACGCGATCGCATCCTGGCGCAGCTGAGCATCTCGCCGGTCAAGCGACTCGGGGGACTGGGTACCCGCCAGCGCAAGGACCTCAGCGCCTTCCTCGATGAGCGACTTCCCGAACCCGTGCCGCGTCCCGGACGCAGCCGGCTCATTGTCCTGGCAGGCCCGACGGCAGTGGGCAAGGGCACGGTCGCCGCGCATATCCAGGAACATCACCCCGACATCCTGCTCTCGGTGTCGGCGACGACACGTCCGCCGCGTCCCGGCGAAGAGGATGGCAAGCATTACTTCTTCGTGGACGACGCCGAGTTCGACCGGATGGTCGAGGCCGAGGAGCTTCTCGAGCACGCGACCGTGCACAACCAGTACCGGTACGGCACGCCCCGCGAGCCGATCGAGCGTGCTCTCAATGACGGTCGCACCGTGTTGCTCGAGATCGACCTGCAGGGCGCGCGTCAGGTGAGGCGCAGCATGCCCGACGCCATGTTGGTATTCCTCTTGCCCCCCAGCTGGGACGAGCTGGTCAACCGCCTGGTGGGTCGTGGCACGGAGAACTCCGAAGAGCGTGCCCGTCGCCTGAAGACGGCGAAGCGCGAGTTGGCCGCGCAGCCCGAGTTCGACTACCTCGTGGTCAACGAGAACGTCGCGGCGGCGGCAGACGAGGTCGCGGCCCTCGCCCAGAGTTGATCGGTGGTCACGTCGACCGCCGCTCCCTGAGCTTGTCGAAGGGAGCAGTCCGGGCGCGGGGCACGACGGGTCACTTCGACAGGCTCAGTGACCGCGGCGCGGTATAGCACGCATCCGCGTTCGATTTCGGAAAGTTACGACCCGATGTGCCCTTTGTTGCGCGGTCGTCCACGATGATGACGTGCCCGCAACCGTTCTCGACCTCGCTGAGGCGCGCCTGACCGAAACCGCCTCGCGGACGGAGGGCGTGCTGCTCGAAGGTGTCTCCCGTGCGTTCCCGACGGCGCGCGGCTCGCGAGAGGTCCTTCGGGGCGTAGACCTCGACGTTCGCCACGGCGAGATCGTGGCGATCGTCGGTCCGTCCGGATGCGGCAAGTCCACCCTTCTGCGGATGCTCGGGGGACTGGACGCTCCGACGAGCGGTTCGATCCGCGTCGGTGGCGCGCCGGTGACCGACACGGACGCTCGGACCGCCGTCGCCTTTCAAGAACCTCGCCTCTTGGCCTGGCGTACTCTCGCGCAGAACGTCCAGCTCGGGCTGCCGCGGAGCACGCGCGGCGAAAACAAGCGAGAGGGCGGCGAGCGGGTACGCCAACTGCTGGAGCTCGTCGGGTTGTCTCACGCCGCCGATCAGAAGCCGCGCGAGGTCTCGGGCGGGATGGCGCAGCGCGCGTCGCTCGCTCGCGCGCTGGCACGCAACCCCGAGGTCCTGCTCCTGGATGAGCCCTTCGGAGCGCTCGACGCGCTGACGCGGCTGCGTATGCAGGATCTGCTTCTCGACATCCATGCGGCGCAGCCGACGACGGTCATCCTTGTCACGCACGACGTCGAAGAGGCACTGTTCCTGGCCGACCGCGTGCTCCTGCTGCGCTCGCTCGACACGACCTCGAACACCGATGCATCCGTCGGTTCCATCGCCCGCACGATCGTCGTTCCGGGGGACCGTCCCCGCGACCGCGCCGACCACGCGCTCACAGAGTTGCGCGCCGAGCTCCTGCAAGGACTCGGCGTCGACACCCATCACCACCACAACCACTCCGAGGAGACCCGATGAGTACCACCATCCGCCGCACCGTTCCCGCGATTCTCGTGGCCGGCGCGATGATGATGCTCGCCACGGGTTGCGTCGCGGGCGAGAACGCCGCCGCGGCCGATGCGAACGCATCGGGTGAAGCGCAGGAGTGGTCGACCGACACCCTCTCGATCGACTTCGCCACCTACAACCCGCTCAGCCTGATCATCAAGGATCAGGGTCTGCTCGAAGAGGCACTGGGCGACAGCGTCACGGTCGAGTGGGTTCAGTCCGCCGGCTCCAACAAGGCGAACGAGTTCCTGCGCGCCGGATCGATCGACGTCGGATCGACCGCCGGTTCCGCCGCGCTGCTGGCACGTGCCAACGGATCGCCCATCCAGGTCATCGACATCTACTCGCAGCCCGAGTGGTCCGCGATCGTCGTGCCCGCCGACAGCGACATCACCTCGGTCGCGGACCTCGCAGGCAAGTCCGTCGCGGCGACCGCGGGTACCGACCCCTACTTCTTCCTGCTCCAGGCGCTCGAGACCGAGGGCTTGACGGTCGACGACATCGAGGTGCAGAACCTGCAGCACGCCGATGGACGCTCGGCCCTCGAGGCAGGCTCCGTTGACGCCTGGGCCGGCCTTGACCCGATCATGGCCGCGGCCGAGGTCGAGTCCGGAGCGCAGTTGATCTACCGCAACGTCGACTTCAACTCGTACGGCTTCCTCAACGCCACGGAGGAGTTCATCACCGAGCACGCCGACGTCGCGCAGGTCGTCGTCGACGCGTACGAAGAGGCACGTGCCTGGGCGCTCGAGAACCCCGAAGAGACCGCGGCGCTCCTCGCCGAGGTTGCCGGCATCGACGTCGAGGTTGCGAACACCGTGATCCAGGAGCGCTCGAACCTCGATGTCAGCGGCGTGCCCGGCGAGGCGCAGCTCGCCGTGCTCGAGGTCATCGCGCCCGTGCTGGTCGCGTCGGACGCGGTCCAGGGCGGCGAGGACGCGATCAACGCAGCACTCGACACGATCATCAACGCCACGTTCGCCGAAAAGGCCACCGAGGGCTGATGACCGTTCCAGCAACCAGCACGACCGCGAGCCCGGATGCCACTGTGCGTCCGGGCCTCGCGGCGCGTCCGGGCCTCGCGGCGCGTCCGGGCTCTACCCCGCGCTCGTTCTGGGACCGACGTTCCGTGCGGATCGTCGGCGGGCTCGTCGTGCCGATTGTGATCCTGGGCATTTGGCAAGCGGTCACGGCCTCGGGGCTCATCCCGCCCTACCGGCTGCCGCCTCCGGCAACCGTCGTGCAGGCCGCGATTCAGCTCGCCGATAGTGGCGACCTGTGGATCCACATCGCGATCTCGGTTCAGCGGGTCCTGCTCGGGTTCGCCATCGGCGCGGTGATCGGGCTGGCAGGCGCCGCGATCGTGGGACTGACGAAGGCCGGCGACGTGCTCCTGAGCCCGATCCTCGCCGCTTTCCGGGCGATCCCGTCGCTCGCGCTGGTTCCGCTTCTGCTGCTGTGGATGGGCATCGGCGAGGACTCGAAGGTCACGTTGATCGCGATCGGCGCCTTCTTCCCCGTCTTCACGACGGTGAGCGTTGCGCTCCGCCAGGTGGACCCGCACTCGGTCGAGATGGCGCGTTCGTTCAGTCTGCGCGGCTTCGCGTTGTTCCGCACCGTGCAGCTGCCGTCCGTCGTTCCCTCGATCATGTCCGGGTTGCGGCTCGCGCTGGCGCAGAGCTGGTTGTTCCTCGTCGCGGCAGAACTCATCGCGGCGTCGATGGGTCTCGGCTGGCTCCTCACCGACTCGCAGTCCACCGGACGCGTGGACCGCATCCTGCTCGCGATCGTCCTCCTTGCGCTGCTCGGAACACTGACCAACGGCATCCTGAGTCTCGTGCAGAAGTACCTGCTGCGCCGGTGGATCTGACGTGAGTGCAACGACTCCCGTCACGGACGGGGCGGTAGCGGAAGCACGCCTGCCGGATACGCGACTGGCTGAGACACGGCTCGTCGAGACGCGCGAGTACCCCGCCCCGGCGGCATTCGCCGCGCAGGCGAACGTCACCGTCGGGACATACGCGGATGCTTCGGCCGACCCCGTCGCGTTCTGGGAGCGCGCGGCTTCCCGGCTGGAATGGTCTGAGCCCTGGCGCAGCGCGCACGAGTGGGAGCCGCCCGTGCGCGACGCGTCGGGCGAGCTCTCGGTTCCGGCGGCGAGCTGGTTCGTCGGGGGGCGCCTGAATGTCGCCGCGAACTGTGTCGACCGCCATGTCGCCGCCGGGCGCGGCCAGAAGGTCGCCCTGCACTTCGAGGGCGAGCCGGGCGACCGCACGACGGTCACGTACGAAGACTTGCAGCGTCGGGTGTCGCAGGCCGCGAACGCACTGCTCGCGCTCGGTATCGAGCCGGGCGACCGCGTGGTCGTCTATCTTCCTGTCCTCGTCGAGACCGTCGTGATCGCCCTCGCCTGCGCACGCATCGGTGCGGTCCACTCGCTCGTCTTCGGGGGGTTCTCGGCCGAGGCGGTGCGCTTCCGGGTCGAAGATACGAAGGCGAAGCTGCTGGTCACGAGTGACGGACAATACCGACGCGGCTCGGCCGTGCAGGTGAAGCACGCGGCCGACGAGGCCGTCGCGGGCCTCGATCACGTCGAGCATGTCCTCGTCGTGCGCCGCACCGGGCAGGATGTTCCCTGGACCGAGGGTCGCGATGTGTGGTGGCACGACGTCGTTGACACCGCGTCGGATCAGCACGAGCCGCAGGCGTTCGACGCGGAGCATCCGCTCTTCATCATCTACACCTCGGGTACGACGGGTAAGCCGAAGGGCCTCGTGCACACGAGCGGCGGCTACCTGACCCACGCGAGTTGGGCGCACTGGGCGCATTTCGACGCAAAGCCCGACGACGTGCACTGGTGCACCGCCGACCTCGCCTGGGTGACCGCGCACACGTACGAGATCTACGGTCCGCTCTCGAACGGGCTCACGCAGGTGATCTACGAGGGAACGCCGGATGCTCCGACGCGCGAGCGTCATCTGGAGATCATCGAGCGCTACGGCGTCACGGTGTACTACACGTCGCCCACCCTGATCCGAACCTTCATGACGTGGTTCGGCGACACCCTCCCCGCGGGGCACGATCTGTCGACCCTGCGTCTGTTGGGCACGGTTGGCGAGGCGATCAACCCCGCCGCGTGGGTGTGGTTCCGCGAGACCTTCGGCCGCGGCGAGCTGCCGATCGTCGACACCTGGTGGCAGTCCGAGACCGGCGCCGCGATGATCGCGCCCCTTCCGGGGGTGACGACGCTCAAGCCGGGCTCGGCATCCATCGGTCTGCCGGGTATCGATGTGGCCGTTGTGGACGAAGACGGAGCGGATGTCGCACCCGGCCGCTCGGGAACGCTCGTCGTCCGCCGACCGTGGCCCGGAATGGCGCGGACGGTATGGGGCAACCCGCAGCGCTATCGCGACTCGTACTGGGCGCAGTACGCGGGCAAGGGCGAACACGGCGGCTACTACGTCGCCGGAGATGGCGCGACGATCGACGCCGACGGCTACGTCTGGATTCTCGGGCGCCTGGACGACGTGCTGAACGTGTCGGGCCACCGAATGTCGACCATCGAGATCGAATCGGCGCTGGTGTCGCACCCGACCGTGGGGGAGGCGGGGGTGACGGCGGTCACCGACCCCGTCACCGGGCACGCCGTTGCCGCGTTCGTCGTCGCGTCCGGGGCTGAGGGGCTGTCTGCCGCGGACCTGCGAGCACACGTCGCACGAGAGATCGGCCCCATCGCCAAGCCCAAGCACCTGTTGGTGGTTCCCGAGCTGCCCAAGACGCGGTCCGGCAAGATCCTGCGCCGCCTGCTCGCACAGCTGTGGGAGGCTGAACAGGATCGCCGGGCCGGTCGTGAACCTGGAGGCCTGGGCGACACCACCTCGTTGCAGAACCCCTGGGCCGTTGACGACATCGCCACAGCCCTCACCTCGGCGTGAGCCGCAGAGAACCACACCTGAGAGAAGACATGACCGAAGATCACCGGTTCGGATTCCGCACGCGTGCCTTGCACGCGGGTGCGACGCCCGACGCTTCCACGGGTGCCCGCGCGGTGCCGATCTACCAGACGTCGTCGTTCGTCTTCGATGACGCGACGGATGCGGCGAACCTGTTCGCCCTGCAGAAGTACGGCAACATCTACTCGCGTATCGGTAACCCGACCGTCGCTGCCCTCGAGGAGCGCCTCGCCTCGCTCGAGGGTGGCATCGGCGCGGTGGCCACGGCATCCGGAATGAGCGCCGAGTTCATCACGTTCGCCGCGCTGGTCGGACACGGTGACCACGTCGTCGCGTCGGGCCAGCTGTACGGCGGCACCGTGACGCAGCTCGACGTGACACTTCGCCGGTTCGGCGTCGAGACGACGTTCGTGCCCTCGAGCGACCCGGCCGACTATGCCGCGGCGATCCGGCCCGAGACGAAGGTTCTGTACGTCGAGACGATCGGCAACCCCTCGGGCGAGATCGCCGATATCGAGGGACTGGCCGAGGTTGCGCACGCGGCCGGCATCCCGCTGGTCGTCGACTCGACGCTCGCGACGCCCTACCTCGCGCGCCCGCTCGAGCATGGCGCCGATATCGTGATCCACTCGGTCACGAAGTTTCTCGGCGGCCACGGCACGACGCTCGGCGGAGTCGTGATCGAGAAGGGCACGTTCGACTGGGGCAACGGCAAGTTCCCGCAGATGATCGAGCCGGTCGCCTCCTACGGCGGCATCAGCTGGTGGGACAACTTCGGTGAGTACGGATTCCTCACCAAGCTCCGCTCCGAGCAGCTCCGCGACATCGGTCCCGCGCTCAGCCCGCACTCCGCCTTCCTGTTGCTGCAGGGCGTCGAGACCCTGCCCCAGCGCATCGACGCGCACCTGTCCAACGCGCGAATCGTCGCTGAGTGGCTCGACAGCGACCCGCGCGTGTCGTTCGTGACGTGGGCCGGACTCGAGGAGCACCCCCACCGCGATCGCGCGGCGAAGTACCTGCCGCTCGGACCGGGCTCGGTTTTCGCCTTCGGCGTGCGACCCTCGGGCGAATTCGCCTCGGATGAGGAACGTCTCGTCGCGGCCCGAGCGGCGGGGGAGTCCGTCATCGACGCCCTGCGCCTGGCCTCACACCTGGCGAACATCGGCGATGCACGCACCCTCGTCATCCACCCGGCCTCGACCACGCACCAGCAGTTGAGCGCGGCGCAACTGGTCGACGCGGGCGTTCCCGCCGATCTGATCCGCATCTCGGTGGGGCTGGAGGATCCCGAAGACATCCTGTGGGACCTCGATCAGGCCCTCACGGCCGCGACGGGGGTGCAGCGATGAGCGCCTCGTGCGAACTGCCGCAGCAGCCGGTGGCGCCCGCGCCCGAGAACGGAGCGGCGTGCGCTCTTCCCGGCGCCGTCGTCGCGGGCGCGCCGGAGCGCACCTGGGCCCCGCCCGGGTCACAGGATCGCTACGAGATCCTGCGAAAGGCGAAATCGGTCGCCATCGTCGGCGCATCCGAGAACCCCGCGCGCGCGAGCTTCTTCGTCGCCACGTATCTGCTCGGCAGCTCGCCCTACGACGTGTACTTCGTCAACCCGCGGGCGAAGAACATCCTGGGTCGCCCCGTGTATGCCTCGCTGGCCGACCTGCCCGTCGTTCCGGACATCGTCGACGTGTTCCGCCGACACGATGATCTGCCCGGAGTCGCGCAAGAGGCAGTGGATGTCGGTGCCGCGGCGCTGTGGCTGCAGCTCGGTTCGTGGAACGAGGATGCGGCGGCGATCGCCGAGGCCGCGGGGCTGTCGGTCGTGATGGATCGTTGCATCAAGATCGAGCACGCGCGCTTCCACGGCGGGCTGCACCTTGCCGGTTTCGACACCGGCGTGATCAGCTCGAAACGCCAGTTGCTGTCGCGCTGAAGCTCGCGGGCGCGCCGCTCGCGTAGAATGAACGGATGCGTGCGCTCTGGCGTGCGCTCACAGACTTCCGGAGGCGCTAGCATCCGGGCCCCGATCGAGAGGATCCGCCATGGCTGGAACGAGCGAAGGCATCATCGACCCGTCACTAGACGCGCTGCTGCAGAAGAAGGATGCCGAGGGCGCCCCGATCTCCAAGTACCAGCTCGTGATCTACGCAGCCAAGCGCGCGCGTCAGATCAACGACTACTACTCGGACCTGCACGAGGGCAACCTGTTCGACAACGTGGGCCCCCTGGTCGACTCGTCTGTCGAAGACAAGCCGCTCACGATCGCGATGCACGAAATCAACGAAGACAAGCTGCGCCTGCGCGGCACCGAGGCCTAAAGACTCGGAAGAAATTGCCGCCGCCCGCCGCGACCTCTGATGGTCTGGGGCGGGCGGCGGTTTCAATGTCGGCGGTCCCCGCCATACTGGGCCGCACACTGGTGCGTGAGCACCCGACTGGAGCACCCATGAGCGATCTGCGACTGTTCACCTCCGAATCCGTGACCGAGGGACACCCCGACAAGATCTGCGACCAGATCAGCGACAGCATCCTCGACGCGATCCTGACGGAAGATCCGGTCGGGCGCGTCGCGGTCGAAACGCTCGTCACGACGGGTCTCGTTCACGTCGCGGGTGAGGTGTCGACCTCGGCGTACGTCGAGATCCCCGCGATCGTCCGTCAGGTCGTGAACCGCATCGGGTACACCTCGAGCGAGACCGGCTTCGACGGCGATTCGTGTGGTGTGAGCGTGTCGATCGGCGCGCAGTCATCTGACATCGCGGCGGGAGTCAACAAGGCGTTCGAACAGCGCGAACAGCGATCGGCCGATCCGCGCGACGAGCAGGGCGCGGGCGACCAGGGCATCATGTTCGGTTACGCCACGACCGAGACGCCTCAGCTGATGCCGATGGCCAGTTGGACCGCGCACCGGATGGCGGAGCGTCTCGCAGACGTCCGGCGCGAGGGTCGTCTGCCGTTCCTGCGGCCGGACGGCAAGACCCAGGTCACGCTCGGCTACGACGGGCCGACTCCGAAGACGGTGGACTCGGTCGTGCTGTCGACGCAGCACCACCCCGACATCTCTCAGGACGATCTGCGTGCCCTCGTGCAGGCCGAGGTCATCGACCCGGTGCTCGAGGCTACGGGTCTCGACATGCCCGACGTGAAGTACTACATCAACCCGGCGGGTCCCTTCCTCGTCGGCGGACCGAAGGGTGATGCGGGTCTCACGGGTCGCAAGATCATCATCGACACCTACGGCGGGGCATCGCGGCACGGCGGCGGGGCATTCAGCGGCAAGGATCCCTCGAAGGTCGATCGTTCGGGCGCATACGCCATGCGTTGGGTCGCGAAGAATGTCGTGGCCGCGGGTCTCGCGGACCGCCTCGAGGTCCAGGTTGCGTACGCGATCGGCAAGGCGCGGCCCGTCGGCATCTACGTCGAGTCGTTCGGCACCGGGCGAGTCCCGGATGCCGAGATCACCCGTGCGATCACGCAGGTCTTCGACCTGCGCCCGGCGGCGATCATCGAGCAGCTCGACCTGCTGCGTCCGATTTATGCGCAGACGGCCGCCTACGGCCACTTCGGACGTGACCTGCCGGACTTCACGTGGGAGCGCCTCGACCGCGTCGAGGAACTGCGCGCCGCAGCCGGATTCTGACCGTGGCAGGACGTCCGGTGGCGCGCGTGCTGCTGGATTCGCCGCTGCCGCAACTTGACCGCTTGCTCGACTACGCGGTCCCGCCGGCGATGGATGACGCGGTCGTGCCCGGCGTGCGAGTTCGCGTTCCCCTGCGCACGGTCGGTCGACTCGTCGACGCCTATGTCGTCGAGCGTGGCGAGGCCGTGGATCCGGACCGACCGCTGTCCGAGATCGACACGGTCGTCTCGGATGTGCGGCTGCTGCCAGAGCGCCTCTACACGCTCGCCCGTCGCGTGGCGGATCGAGCGGCGGGTTCGGCCTCGGACATCCTGCGCCTGGTGATCCCCAAACGTCAGGTGCGCGTCGAGAAGGCCTGGGTCGCGGGGGAGCGGCCCCTCGTGCCCGAGATCTCCGCAGACAGTGTGGCGGCTGCCGAGAGGACGTTGGGCTTCTACCCGGGGTTGTGGGGGGCGATAGATGGCGGCGGTCGTGTGGCCCTGGACGCGCCGCCGCGCCCGGCCCGGACGGCGACCGGCGAACCCGTCGGCGAATGGGCGCTTCTGCTTGCCGCTGCGGCGACCCGGACGTTGGCCGCGGGGCGCAGCGCGATCATCGTCGCACCCGATCACCGGGACCTTGACCAACTCGCGCGGGCTTTGTCAGGCGCGGTGCCCGCTGAAGCGATCGTGCGCGACGACTCGTCTCGCAGCGCCGCCGAGCGGTATCGCGGTTACCTTCGGCTGTTGGCGGACGCGCCCGCCGTCGTCATCGGAAACCGCTCGGCCGTGTACGCCCCGGTGGCGAACCTCGGGCTCGTTGCGATCTGGAACGACGGCGATCCTCTGCTCGAAGAACCGCTCGCACCGTATGTCCACGCCCGAGATGCGGCCCTCGTGCGACAGGGGCTCGATGGCGGCGCGCTGATCTTCGCGGGACACACCCGAACGACGGATGTCGAGCGCCTGGTCTCGGTCGGCTGGCTGCGCGATCTCCCGGCAACCCGTCGCACCGCACCACGCGTCGTTCTGAGCGCCACCCGCGAGGGCGAGCGGCCCGGGGTGCGCGTGCCGTCTGCCGCTTTCGCTGCCGCCCGCGAGGCACTCGCCCATGGTCCCGTTCTGGTGCAGGTGTCGCGCCCGGGTTACGCACCGGTCCTCATCTGCGACGGCTGCCGGCGCGCCGCACGCTGCGCGCACTGCGGGGGACCGCTGCAGGCCGAACGCCGCGGCGCGATACCCACCTGCCGGTGGTGCGGGCGCGTCGCAACGGGATGGCAGTGCCCGCACTGTGAGCAGACGAAGTTCCGGCTCGCATCGGCGGGGAGCATCCGCACGGCAGACGAACTCGGGCGTGCTTTCCCCGACACGCGCGTGATCATCTCGGATGGCTCGCACCCCGTGCTGGAGGTCGATGATCGGCCGGCGCTGGTGATTGCGACCCGCGGCGCGGAGCCTTTCGCCGCGGGCGGATACCGCGCCGTCGTGTTGCTCGACGGCGACCGGATGCTGATGTCCGATGCGTTGCGCATCGGCGAGGCGTGCCTGCGTTGGTGGTCGGATGCGGCGGCACTGGCAACCCCCGGTGCGCCCGTTCATCTGGTCGGGGTGGCGGGCGCGGTCGGACGCGCTCTCGCGACATGGACGCAGCCGGCGTACGCGCGGGCGGAACTCGACGACCGTGCTCCGCTCCGCATGCCCCCGACGTATCGCGTGGCATCCCTCGAGGGCGACTTCGACGCCGTGGAGCGCGCGGTTATCGAACTGCGCGCGGCGGTCGCTCTCGATCCGGAAGCGGTCATCGGGCCCGTCGAGATCCCGGCCGATCCGATGGCGACGCGCCCCGGCCCTGCGGCCCGTGTGCTGGTGCGTTTCGACTACGCGCACGGCGCGGCCGTCACCACGAGTTTGCGGGCAGCCGTCGTCGCTGCCGCCCTCCGCGGGCGCCGCGGACCGAGGAAGAGTGGATCAAGCACGACTGCGCCGCGGAATACACTCAGAGTGCGGGTCGATCTGGCCGACCCGGAGCTCTAGGAGGCGTCATGCGGCTGGTCTTTGCCGGGACGCCCGAACCCGCGGTGCCCTCGCTCGGGGTGCTCGCGGCGGAGGGGCACGAGATCGTCGGTGTCGTCACGCGACCCGACGCTCCGCTCGGGCGGAAGCGCGTGCTGACGCCCTCGCCCGTGGCCGAGGCCGCGGAGAAGCAGGGGCTCAGGGTCATCCGTGCCGGGCGCCTCGACGACGCCGTAACGGACGCGATCACCGCACTCGAACCAGAGCTGGGCGTCATCGTCGCGTACGGCGGCCTGGTGCGCGAGCCGCTTCTCAGCGCGCCCACGCACGGCTGGATCAACCTGCACTTCTCGCTGCTGCCCCGCTGGCGTGGAGCGGCACCCGTGCAGCACGCGCTCATTGCGGGCGATGAACTCACGGGTGCGAGCGTCTTCCAGCTCGTGGCCGAACTCGATGCGGGGGATGTCTTCGCCGAGCGCAGCTATCGTGTGCCGCGGGATGCGACGGCCGGCGAGGTCTTGGTCGACCTCGCGGGGCTCGGGGCCGAACTCCTGCGCGATGTCGTCGCCGGCATCGAGAGCGGACGGATGACCGCCGCACCGCAGGTGGGCGAGCCCACGTTCGCTCTCAAACTCACGCTGGACGACGGCCGGGTTCGCTGGGACGAGCCCGCCGAGCGAGTTCTCGGGCGCATCCACGGCACGACCCCCGAGCCGGGCGCTTTCACGACGGTCAACGGCCAGCGTCTGAAGGTGCTCACGGCACGCTCCGGCGGGGCGCACATCGCATTGCGCCCGGGCGAAATCGCGGCCGCGGGCCGGGACATCCTGATCGGCACCGCAACGGACGCGATTCACGTCGATCGCGTGCAGCCGGCGGGACGACCGGCGATGGCGGCGGGCGATTGGTGGCGGGGTCTGCGCACCCCTGACCTGAGGGCAGGCGAATGAAGATCCAACCCGCACGTCGCGTTGCGTACGAAGTCCTGAGTGCCGTGTCGGAGTCGGATGCCTACGCCAACCTGCTTCTGCCCGTCGGCATCGGTCGTGCGGGCCTCGGATCTGCCGACGCCGGCCTTGCCACCGAGTTGACCTACGGGACGCTGCGACGCCGCGGCTACTACGACGCCGTCATCGAGCTCGCGTCACGGCGCAAGGTGGCCGCGATCGATGCCCCCGTGCTCGATGCGCTTCGCATGACGGTGCACCAGCTTCTCTCGACCCGTGTCGCCTCGCACGCGGCCGTGCACGAGGGCGTCGAGCTCGTGCGGGTCTACGGCGGCAGTAGCGCGACGGGCTTCGCGAACGGGGTGCTGCGCTCCATCGCCCGGGAAGATCCCGGAACGTGGCGCGAACGCGTGCTGGCCACGGCACGGAACACCGACGAGCGTCTCTCGCTCGGGCACGCGCATCCGACGTGGATCGTGCGCGCCTTCCGTCGGGCTCTCGCCGCCGAGGGCCGCAGCGATGAGCTTGAGGCTCTCCTCGCGGCAGACAACGCTTCGCCGTCGGTCACCATGGCAGCGCTGACGGGTCTGGCCGATGTGCCGGAAGACGCCGTGCGCACGCTGTATTCGCCGCTGGGCTTCCGTGCCGGGGGCGGTGACCCCGAACCTCTCGTCATCGGATCGGGCGGGCGCCTCCGCGTTCAGGACGAGGGCTCGCAGCTCGCGGCGCTCGCGCTGACCCGGGCCCGCGAAATCCGCGCGGGGGAGCGTTGGCTCGACCTGTGCGCCGGACCCGGCGGGAAGACCGCGGTGCTCGCCGCCGAGGCGCGGGGTGAGGCATCCGTCGACGCGAACGAGGTCTCACCGGCGCGAGCGGGACTCGTGCGGCGAGCGCTCGAGGGTGTCCCCGCGACCGTCGAGGTCAGCGAGGAAGATGGCCGCACGCGCGTCGACCGCGACGCCGGCGGGTACGACCGCGTGCTGGTCGATGCCCCCTGCACCGGCCTGGGCGCGCTGCGCCGCCGACCGGAGGCGCGTTGGCGGAAGGGCCCGGAGGATGTCCCGCAGCTCACGACGTTGCAGGGCGAACTGTTCGATGCGGGTGTGCGCGCACTCCGTCCGGGCGGCATCGTCGCGTATGTGACGTGTTCACCGCACCTCGCCGAGACCGTCGGAGTGACCCGTGAGGGCGCACGGCGCTGGGAGGGCCAGATCACCCAGCTCGATGCCCGTGCGGTCGTCCGTGACGTCTCGCGCGCACCGATCGATCTGCCCGAGGCATCCGAGGACGCCCTCCACGTTCAGCTCTGGCCGCACCGGCACGGCACCGACGGCATGTTCATCGCCCTCTTCGAGCGCAACGCCTGACGTCGCGCGTGAGCGCTTCCGCTGTCGCAGATCGACCCTCCGGCGCGGTGGAAACGTCGATGTGCGACAGCGGAAGGGCATCTGGGTCAGTCGAGGAAGTGCAGACGCCCGCCGTGCACCTCGAGCTGGCGACGCAACAACTCCAGCGCGGCGGGATGAGCGCGCGCGAGTTCGCTCCCGTCGACCAGGATCGTGTCATCGGTCACGGCGCCGTCGGCGAGGTCGCTCAGCACCCCGATCATCCGTTCCGCGCCGCTGAAGGCGAGCTCACCGCCGAGGTGGACGACGACGCGTCCTTCGCTCCGGTCGATGCGGATGCCAGGTGCTGCGATCGCCTCGTGGGGCTCGAAGACATGCATCCCGAACTCGCCCGACATGCGCTCCAGGATCTGGATGCCTCGGACGCTGTTGCCGTGGCGATCCAACCGCGGGCTGAACGTGGCAACCCCGAACTGCGACGGCGCGATGGCGAGCAGAGCCCCGCTGACACCGCTCTTGGCCGGGAGCCCGACGCGCAGCAGCCATTCCCCGGAGTAGTCGTACATGCCGCAGCTCGCCATGACCGAGACGACATCGCGGGCGACATCCTCGCGCACGACACGTTCGCCCGTGACCGGGTTCACGCCCCCGAACGCGAGGGTCGCGCCCATCACGGCGAGGTCCCGAACGGTGACGAGTACCGAACACTGGCGGAAGTACGTCTCGACGACCGTCGGGACATCGCCACGGATGATGTCGTGCGAGCGCGTCAGGTAGGCCAGGGCGCGATTGCGATGGCCGGTCTCGGATTCGCCGCGGTAGACCTCCTCGTCGACGGTCAGCGTTCGACCGGCAAAGCGTGAGAGACCCGCGACGATCGTCTCGGCGCGCGAGAACTCGTCGCCCTCCCCGAGAAGAGACGAGGTCACGATGGCGCCCGCATTGACCATGGGGTTGGCGGGACGACCGGTCCCCGCCTCGAGGCTGATGGCGTTGAAGGGCTCGCCGCTCGGCTCGACCCCGACCCGCGCGAGGACCGCGTCCCGCCCGAGCTCTTCGAGGGCGAGCGCGAGCACGAACGGCTTCGAGACCGACTGGATCGTGAACTCGACGTCGTCATCGCCGACAGAGGTCACCCGCCCCCTCGGGCCCACAACCGCAAAGGCGAGCCGCTCGGGATCGGCCGCCGCAAGGGAGGGGATGTAGTCGGCGACACCTCCGGCGTCGCGCCCACGCACGTCGTCCAGCACGGTCTCGAGCATGCGCACAATCGGGTCCACGCCCTGACCCTATCGGCCGGTATCGACGCTCTCGTCGCTCAGCGAGAGGACGCGACATGCCGCGTGCACCTCTACGCCGACGGCATGTCGCGTCCTCTCGGGGTCACTGGCGTGCTCGAGGGCCGACGTGGCTTGTCGTGAGGAGTCCGTCGGCATAATGAGGGGGTGCCCCAGACCGAGCTTCCCTCCGCCCCGCGGATCAACCCGAGCATCCTTGCGGCGGACTTCGTCAACCTGCAGGCCGATCTCGAGCGGATCGCCACCGCTGACTTCGTCCACGTCGACGTCATGGACAACCACTTCGTGCCGAACCTGACATTCGGGCCCCAGATGGTCGGGCGAATCCAGGCGACGAGCCCGGTACCGCTCGATGTGCACCTGATGATCGATGACCCCGATCGCTGGGCCCCGGGGTACGCCGAGCTCGGCGCAGCATCCGTCACTTTCCATCTCGAGGCCGCGACAGACCCGGTCGCGTTGGCGCGCAAACTCCGCCAGATCGGCGCACGCGCGGGCGTCGCCGTCAAACCGGATACCCCGGTCGAGGGGCTATTCGACGTGCTCGACGAGTTCGACCAGATCCTCGTCATGACCGTTGAGCCCGGCTTCGGCGGCCAGTCGTTCCGCGCGGACACGATGCCCAAGCTGCGTCTGCTCTCCGAAGAGGCGCGCCGGCGCGGCTCACAGGTCTGGCTACAGGTCGATGGCGGGATCTCGCAGTCGACCATCGCGCAGGCTGCCGAGGCGGGGGCCGACACCTTCGTCGCCGGATCCGCGGTGTTCGGAGCGGAGCGTCCGGATGCCGCGATCGCCTCGCTCCGTGCGGGCGCGGCTCGCCACGTGCACTGAGCCGGTAGCCTGGCAGGGTGAAGACATTCGACGAGCTGTTCGCGGAGCTGACGGTCACGGCCGCCGAGCGACCCGAAGGCTCGGGTACCGTGGCGCAGCTCGATCGCGGAGTGCACGCGATCGGGAAGAAGATCGTCGAAGAGGCCGCCGAAGTGTGGATGGCCGCGGAGTATGAGTCCGACGAGGCCACGGCGGAAGAGATCTCGCAGCTGCTCTACCACCTGCAGGTGCTCATGTTGGCGAAGGGTCTGACGACCGGCGACGTCTACCGACATCTCTGATTCGCCCTCGTCCTTCCACCCTCGAACCGAAAGCCCGCATCACCATGTTGCGAATCGCCGTGCCCAACAAGGGCTCGCTCGCCGACACAGCCGCCGACATGCTCGCGGAGGCCGGATACACCGGCCGCCGCGACCCGAAAGACCTGCACGTCATCGACCCGCAGAACGACGTCGAGTTCTTCTACCTGCGTCCGAAGGACATCGCGACCTACGTCGGTTCCGGCGCCCTCGACGTCGGGATCACCGGCCGTGACCTCCTGCTGGATGCACGGATGCCGGGGGCTCAGGAAGTCGAATCCCTCGGTTTCGGGGGCTCGACCTTCCGCTTCGCGGGCCCTCCCGGACGCTTCGAATCGGTGAAGGACCTCGAGGGGATGCGGGTCGCGACCGCGTACCCGGGTCTCGTCGACGGGTTCCTCGACGAACACGGCGTGGCCGTCGACCTCGTACCGCTCGACGGTGCGGTCGAGTCGGCCGTCCGCCTCGGCGTCGCGGATGCGGTCGCCGATGTCGTGTCGACCGGGACGACCCTGCGTCAGGCGGGGCTCGAGATCTTCGGTCCGGTCATCCTCGAGTCGGACGCCGTGCTCATCGCCGGCCCCGACCAGAAGGTCGGGACCGAGACGCTGCTGCGGCGCCTCCGCGGCGTGATGGTGGCCCGTCGATTCGTCCTCGTCGATTACGACCTGCCGGCGGCCCTTCTCGACCAGGCCGCCGCCGTCGCTCCGGGTATCGAGTCGCCGACGATCTCGCCTCTGCGCGATCCCGAGTGGGTCGCCGTCCGCGTCATGGTTGCTCGTCACGGTGTCAACCGCGTCATGGACGAGCTCTACGCGATCGGTGCGCGGGCCATCCTCGTCACCGCCATCCACGCCGCGAGGTTGTGACGACGTGGCTCTCGTCTGCCGCGTCATCCCGTGCCTCGACGTCGCGGCGGGGCGCGTCGTCAAGGGCGTCAATTTCGCGAACCTGCGGGACATGGGCGATCCCGTCGAGCTCGCGCGGCTCTATTTCGCGCAGGGCGCCGACGAGATCACCTTCCTCGATGTGACCGCGACCGTCGATGAGCGCGCGACGACCTACGACGTCGTGCGCCGAACGGCCGAAGAGGTCTTCATTCCGCTGACGGTCGGCGGGGGAGTGCGCACGGCCGAGGATGTCGCACGGCTGCTCGCGGTCGGTGCCGACAAGATCGGCGTCAACTCGGCCGCGATCGCGCGGCCCGCGCTGCTCGACGAGATCGCCGACCGCTTCGGTGCCCAGGTGCTGGTGCTCTCGCTCGATGTCAAGCGCTCCGCCGCGACCGACTCCGGATTCGTCGTCACGACCCACGGCGGACGGACCGAAACGACGCTCGACGCGCTCGAGTGGGCGCGCGAGGCGATCGAGCGGGGTGCGGGCGAACTGCTCGTCAACTCGATCGACGCGGACGGCACGAAGGAAGGCTTCGACCTGGAACTCGTCGGGCTGATGCGCGAGATCGCGAGTGTGCCCGTGATCGCATCGGGGGGCGCGGGTTCGGCCTCGGACTTCGCGCCGGCCATTCGCGCGGGAGCAGACGCCGTGCTTGCCGCGAGCGTTTTCCACTCGGGCCAGCTCACGGTCGGGGATGTTAAGGCGGCCATGACCGCGGACGGGATCGAGGTTCGATCATGAGCGACGTAGACGCATCCGGCACCGACGTCGACGACCGCATCGCGCGCGTCGCCTTCAACGACGACGGCCTGGTGGCTGCGATAGTGCAGCAGCATGACACGCTCGAGGTCCTGATGCTCGGATGGATGGATGCCGAGGCCCTCCGCCGCACGCTGACGAGCGGTCGGGTGACCTTCTGGTCGCGCTCGCGGCGCGAGTATTGGCGGAAGGGCGACACGTCGGGACACATCCAGCTCGTTCGCGGTGCCCGTCTCGACTGCGACGGCGATGCCGTGCTGCTGAGCGTCGAGCAAGTGGGCGCCGCTTGTCACACCGGCACCCGCACGTGTTTCGACGCGGACGATCTGGCGCCTGTCGTCGCTGTCGAGGCTGAGTCGGATTCCCCTGCGGGATTCGGGGAGGCCGACGCGTGACGGTTCGTCGGGCACGGTTCATCACCGTGCTGCTCCTGCTCGCGGCCGGCTCGTTGCTGCTTATCGCGTCGACTCAGACGTGGTTCGTCGTCGTGCTGCGCGAGAGCCCGGACACACCACTCGAGGTCAGCGGATCGGCCGCGATGCCGGTGCTCGCGCCCCTCGCGCTTGCCGCGCTGGCCCTGGCCGCCGCGACATCCATCGCGGGTCGCTTCATGTCGTACGTCTCCGCGATCCTGGCGATTCTGCTCGGGGTCGCTCTTGTCGTACTCCTGTGGTCGCCCTCGACGGGCGACACCGCCAGCGCGATCGCTCCCACGGTGACCGAGGCGACCGGAATCGCGGGTACGGATGCCGTGGCCGCTCTGGTTCGACGCGTAGAGACGACGCCGTGGCCCCTCATCGCGCTCGTTCTGTCCGCCGCGCTCCTGCTGATCGGGCTCTTCGCCGTCGCCACGGCGCACACCTGGCGCCGCACGGGCCGGCGGTACCGGACGGACTCGACTGCTCGAAGCGCCGGAGCGGCGACCCGAAGCGCTGGAGGAGCGACCCGAACCGCCGGAGCGACGACGCAGGCCGACGACCCCACGGCCCCCGGAACGGGAGCACCCTCGACGCCCGGTGAGCCGCTCGATGCCATCGATTCGTGGGACGACCTCAGCCACGGATCCGACCCGACGCGCTGATCCCGGCACAGTCCAACGGGCTCAGCACCCCGCGCGCTCCCGATAGACTGGGGTGCGCATTCCACCGAAGGAGCCCCCATGAGCCACGACATCGACGAGCCCGGTCACGGACACTCTCCGGCCGCCTGGACAGCAGTGGTGATCATGCTGGTCGCGGTCACGATCGGCACCGTCGCCTTCGTCATCGACGTTCCCTGGGTCGTTTGGGCCTCTGCTGTTCTGCTGCTCGTCGGCCTGCTGGTCGGCTGGGTGATGAAGCGCGCCGGTTATGGAGTCGGCGGCGCCAAGTCCGCCCCGAAAGCACATTGAGCATGCTCGCCGACCTCACATCCGGCGCCGTGGAAGATGCGCGCGCTCGTGAGGCCGAGCTTCCCCTCGTCGACCTCGAGCGCAAGGCCCTCGCCGCGGCTCCCGCGATCGATGCTCTCGCAGCCCTTGCTCCGACCGACACTGTACGGATCATCGCCGAGGTCAAGCGGGCGAGCCCGTCACGCGGCGACCTCGCCGACATCCCGGACCCGGCTCTGCAGGCAAGCCTCTACGAGCAGGGTGGCGCATCGGCAATCAGCGTCCTGACGGAGGGACGCCGCTTCAAGGGCAGCCTCGCCGACCTCGAAGCCGTACGCGGCGCCGTCTCGCTCCCCGTCCTCCGCAAGGACTTCATCGCGACGGCCTATCAGGTGTTCGAAGCACGCGCCGCGGGCGCCGACCTCGTTCTGCTGATCGCCGCCGCACTCGACCAGCCCACACTCGCGACGCTGCATGAGCTCGTTCGCGAACTGGGCATGACCCCCCTCGTCGAGACGCACAATCTCGACGAGGTCCGCCGCGCAAGCGAGATCGGAGCACGCCTCGTGGGTGTCAACGCACGTGACCTGACGACATTCGAGCTCGACCGTGACCTTTTCGGTCGCCTGGCCGAGCACATCCCCGTCGACGCGATCAAGATCGCCGAATCGGCGGTGCTGCGTCCCGAGGACGTCGCGCACTATCGCAACGGCGGCGCGGATGTCGTGCTCGTCGGCGAGGCGCTCGTGACGGGCGATCCCGTCGCCACGCTCCGCGACTTCCTGGCGGTGCCGACATGAGCCTGCGCGCGGCCACGGGGCCGTTCTTCGGCGAGTTCGGCGGGCGTTTCATGCCCGAGTCGCTCATCGCCGCGATCGACGAGCTCACCGCGGTCTACGAATCGGCGATGGCGGATCCGGAATTCACGCGCGAGTTCCACCGCCTCCTGGCGACCTACGCCGGCCGCCCATCGATCATCACCGAGGTGCCGCGTTTCGCCGAGCACGCGGGCGGTGCCCGGGTTTTCCTCAAGCGTGAAGATCTGAACCACACGGGGTCGCACAAGATCAACAACGTGCTCGGCCAGGCGTTGCTCACGCAGCGTCTCGGCAAGACGCGCGTGATCGCCGAGACCGGCGCCGGCCAGCATGGTGTCGCCACCGCGACGGCCGCGGCTCTGTTCGGCTTCGAATGCACGATCTACATGGGCGAGGTCGACACCGAGCGTCAGGCCTTGAACGTCGCACGGATGCGTCTACTCGGCGCCGAGGTCATCCCCGTCACGACGGGCTCGCGGACGCTGAAGGACGCGATCAACGAGGCCTACCGCGACTGGGTCTCGAGCGTCGAGACGACCAACTACATCTTCGGCACGGCTGCGGGTCCGCACCCGTTCCCGGCGATGGTGCGGGACTTCCAGAAGGTCATCGGCGACGAGGCGCGCGCCCAGCTGCTCGAAGAGCTCGGTCGTCTGCCCGACGCCGTCGTCGCGTGTGTCGGCGGCGGGTCGAACGCCATCGGCATGTTCGACGCGTTCCTCGACGACACCGATGTGCGCCTCTACGGCGTCGAAGCAGCCGGTGACGGCGTCGACACCCCGTTCCACGCGGCATCCATCGAACGCGGACGCCCCGGCATCCTGCACGGCGCGAAAACCTTCGTGCTGATGGACGAAGACGGCCAGACGACCGAGTCGCACTCGATCTCCGCCGGTCTCGACTACCCGGGCGTCGGTCCCGAGCACGCGTGGCTCTCGGCGATCGGACGCGCGGAGTACATCCCGGCGACCGATGATCAGGCCATGCAGGCTCTGCGCCTGCTCAGCCGCACCGAGGGCATCATTCCCGCCATCGAGTCCGCACACGCCCTCGCGGGCGCGCTGCGAATCGGGCAGGAGCTCGGACCCGACGGCATCATCGCGATCTGTCTCTCGGGACGTGGCGACAAGGACATGGACACCGCGGCGCGGTACTTCGAGCTGTATGACGCGGATGCGGTGGCCCCGGTTATCCCCGAAGACGTCATCGGTCCGGATGACGCCGCATCGGGAGAGGGCATCCAGCTGTGACGTCACGCGTCGAAGAGGCGATCTCGCGCGCCCACTCCGAGGGGCGGGGAGTGCTGATCGGATACCTGCCGGTGGGCTTCCCCGACATCGAGACGAGCATCGAAGCCGCGGTGGCGCTGGCCGAGAACGGCGTCGACATCATCGAGCTCGGCCCGCCGTACAGCGATCCGGTCATGGACGGGGTCGTCATTCAAGAGGCGACGCAGGCTGCTCTGGCCGCGGGGTTCCGCCTCAGGGATCTGTTCCCGGCGATCCGCGCCATCACCGAGCGCATCGACATTCCGGTCCTCGTCATGTCGTACTGGAACCCGATCTGGCAGTACGGCGTCGACCGCTACGCGGACGACCTGCTCGCCGCGGGCGGGGCCGGCATCATCACGCCGGACATCACGCCGGAAGCAGCGGGGGAGTGGATCGCCGCGAGCACCCGCACGGGACTTGACCGCGTCTTCCTCGCCGCGCCGACCTCGACCGACGAGCGCCTGAGCCTCGTGGTCGAGAATTCGACGGGCTTCGTCTACACGGTTTCAACGATGGGCATCACGGGAGAGCGCACCGCGCTGGATGCCGCCGCTCGCACGCTCGTCGCCCGCCTCCGCGACCACGGCGCGAAGCACGCGTGCGTCGGCATCGGCATCTCGACGCCGGATCAGGTCACAGGAGTGATCGAGTACGCGGACGGCGCGATCGTCGGTACGGCGCTCGTGCGTGCACTACGCGACGGCGGCGTGGAGGGCCTCAGCGAGGTCGTCCGTGCCCTCTCTGCGGGCACCGCGCTTCCCGCGCGCTGACCGGCCGCGCCGTTCGCCGAGGACAGGCGATTCGCCGAGAACAGGACGATCCTTCGCCGATCGTCCTGTCTCCGGCGATTCTCCTGTTCTCAGCCGTTCTCATCCCGGTAGGTGCACCGGTGGGCAGGGCGTCGAATCGGGCGCGTCGCCGCGCTGATCTAGACTTCCGGTCATGCCTTCTTTCGCCCTGAGCGTGCACGCGAGCATGCATGCAAGTGTTGTTGCGAGCATCCCGAGCCCCTCGGTCAGCTTCATCGAGCTCGGACCTTTCCGCATCTACTTCTACGCGCTCTGCATCATCGCCGGCATCATCGTTGCCGCGATCATGACGAACCACCGCCTGACCAAGCGCGGGGCAGAGCCCTGGGTCGTGCTGGACGTCACGCTGCCGGCCATCGTGCTCGGCATCATCGTCGCGCGGATCTATCACGTGCTCACGCATCCGGCGTTCTACTTCGGCGAGGGCACCAACCCGCTCGCGGTTTTCTTCATCTGGGAGGGCGGCATCGCTATCTACGGTGCCCTCATCGGTGGGGCGATCGGTGCATGGCTCGGTTGTCGCTGGAGCGGCATCCGATTCTGGACGTACGCGGATGCCCTGGCCCCGGGTCTGCTGCTCGCCCAGGCGATGGGTCGCTTCGGCAACTGGTTCAACAGCGAGCTGTTCGGGCTGCCCACCGACGTTCCGTGGGGACTCGAGATCGACCCGGAGAACGTCGCCTTCCCTGAGGGCCTCGCGCCTGACACGTTGTTCCACCCCACGTTCCTGTACGAAGTGATCTGGAATGTCGCGGGCGTTCTCGTCCTGTTGTGGGTGGGGCGCAAGTTCCAGCTGCAGTGGGGTCGCCTCTTCGGCCTGTACCTGATCTGGTACAGCGCGGGCCGCATCGTGTGGGAGTCGATCCGCATCGATCCCAGCGAGATCATCCTGGGCCTCCGCACCAACGTCTGGGCCGCCATCTTCGGTGTGATCATCGGCATCGCGATCATGGTCATCCAGAAGCGCCGTCACACCGGCAAGGAGCCGAGCCCGTATATGCCCGGGCGTGGCCCCGCCGCAGCGGAGCCCGGCGAACACGCTGGGGTACAATCGCAAGACACCACTGAGTTCGTGGACGTGAGCGAGCCGCCCGCGAACGAACTCCCTGGCGGGGCAACGGCCACAAGCACAGTCGCCAGTAAATAACCGCCACGAAGTAATGCTTCCGGGCCGACGTCGTCCCATAAGATCCACCAGTGAGGACGGTTGACATGGCCGTGAGCCCGAACAACGGCGACAACAGTTCATTCCCCGCAAAGCAGGGGATGTACAACCCGGCATTCGAGAAGGACGCCTGTGGTCTGGCGATGGTTGCCACGCTCCGCGGCACGCCCGGGCACGACATCGTTGCGCAGGCGCTGACGGCGCTGCGCAACCTCGAGCACCGCGGGGCAATCGGCTCCGACGCGGGTACCGGCGACGGTGCCGGCATCCTGACGCAGATCCCCGACGAGTTCCTCCGAGCGGTCGTCGAATTCGACCTGCCCCCGATGGGCGAATACGCGGTGGGAATGGCGTTCCTGCCCCTCGACGAGGACGAGCGGACGAAGCTCAAGGCCGGCATCGCCGAGATCGCGGCGAGTGAGAACCTCGTCGTCCTCGGATGGCGCGAGGTTCCGACCGACGAGCGCCACCTGGGCAAGCTCGCCCACGCGGCACGCCCGGCGTTCGAGCAGCTCTTCGTGTCGCGTCCGGCCGTGGGCAATGCTCCGGCGCTCTCCGGGATCGACCTGGACCGTCGGGTCTTCCGGCTGCGTAAGCGTTCGCGGCACGAGCTCGGCGCGTACTTCGTGTCGCTCTCGGCGCGAACCCTCGGCTACAAGGGCATGGTCACCACGCTCCAGCTCGAGCCGTTCTACCCCGACCTGCAGGACGAGCGCTTCGCGTCCGAGCTCGCGGTCGTGCACTCGCGTTATTCGACGAACACCTTCCCGTCGTGGCCGCTCGCGCAGCCGCTGCGCATGCTCGCGCACAACGGCGAGATCAACACCGTCAACGGCAACCGCAACTGGATGCGGGCGCGCCAGTCGCAGCTCGAGTCCGAGCTGCTCGGCGACATCAAGCCGTTGTTGCCGATCTGTACGGTGGGCGCATCCGACTCCGCGTCTTTCGATGAGGTGCTCGAGCTGCTCACGCTCACCGGGCGCAGCCTGCCGCACGCGGTCATGATGATGGTGCCCGAGGCGTACGAAAAGCAGGCCGACATCGACCCGAAGCTGCGGGCGTTCTACGACTACCACTCCATGCAGATGGAGCCGTGGGATGGACCGGCCGCCCTGATCTTCACCGACGGCACGCTCGTCGGTGCGACCCTCGACCGCAACGGGCTGCGTCCCGGCCGCTGGACCGAGACCACCGACGGCCTCATCGTCATCGGCAGCGAAACCGGCGTGCTCGACTTCGAGCCCGAGCGCATCAAGCGCCGCGGGCGCCTGCGTCCGGGCCGCATGTTCCTCGTCGACACTGCCGCGGGTCGCATCATCGAAGAAGAAGAGGTCAAGCAGCAGCTCGCCGAGCTCCACCCGTGGCAGGAATGGCTCGACCGGGGCACGGTGCGCCTGTCTGATCTTCCCGAGCGCGAGCACATCGTGCATCCGATCGCCTCGATCACTCGTCGTCAGCGCACCTTCGGGTACACGGAAGAAGAAGTGCGGATCCTTCTTACGCCCATGGGCCAGAACGGCGCTGAGCCGCTGGGCGCAATGGGATCCGACACGCCCATCGCCGTGCTGAGCGAGCGCCCCCGCCTGCTCTTCGACTACTTCGTGCAGCAGTTCGCCCAGGTCACGAACCCGCCTCTCGACTCGATCCGCGAAGAGGTCGTCACGAGTCTGCGCATCGGGCTCGGCCCCGAGCCGAACCTCCTGTCGTGGGGTCCCGACCACGCGCGCACGGTCACGCTCGACTTCCCGGTGATCGACAACGACGAGTTGGCGAAGATCCAGCACGTCGACACCGCGCTGCCGGGCCGCTCGTCCGTCACGATCCGCGGGCTTTACCGCGTCGAGGCCGGACGCAAGGGGCTCGAGAAGCGCATCACGCAGATGTGCACCGAGGTCGATCAGGCGATCGAGGACGGCGCGGAGTTCATCGTGCTGTCCGACCGCGACTCCAACAAAGACCTCGCGCCGATCCCTTCGCTGCTCATGGTCGCCGCGATCCACCACCACCTCATCCGCAAAGAGACGCGCATGAAGGTCGGTCTGGTGGTCGAGGCGGGCGATGTGCGCGAGGTTCATCACGTGGCGACGCTGATCGGGTACGGCGCATCCGCCGTCAACCCGTACCTGGCGATGGAGACCGTGGAGTACCTGGTTCGCGCCGGGTTCATCTCGAACATCACGCCCGAGAAGGCCGTCAAGAACCTGATCTACGCGCTCGGCAAGGGTGTTCTGAAGATCATGTCCAAGATGGGCATCTCGACCGTCTCGTCGTATGCCGGCGCGCAGGTCTTCGAAGCCGTCGGACTCTCGCAGTCCTTCATCGACGCCTACTTCACGGGCACCGAGACGAAGCTCGGCGGCGTGGGCATCGATGTCATCGCAACCGAGAACGCCTCTCGCCACGCGTACGCGTACCCGGAAGACGCCGCGGTGCACGCACACGAGCGCCTGTGGACCGGCGGGGAGTATCAGTGGCGGCGGGATGGCTCGCCGCACCTCTTCAACCCCGACACCGTCTTCAAGCTGCAGCACGCGACCCGTTCGCGTCGCTATGACCTGTTCCGCGAGTACACCAAGCTCGTCGATGACCAGGCTTCGGAGCTGAAGACGCTCCGCGGCATGTTCCGTCTGCGCAAGGGCGTGCGTCCGGCCGTGCCGATCGACGAGGTGGAACCCATCTCGTCGATCATGAAGCGGTTCCAGACGGGCGCGATGAGCTATGGCTCGATCTCGAAAGAGGCGCACGAGACGCTGGCGATCGCGATGAACCGCATCGGCGGACGATCGAACACGGGCGAGGGCGGCGAAGATCTCGACCGCCTGCTCGACCCCGAGCGGCGGAGCGCCATCAAGCAGGTGGCCTCGGGCCGCTTCGGCGTGACGAGCATGTACCTCACGCATGCCGAGGACATTCAGATCAAGCTCGCCCAGGGTGCCAAGCCCGGCGAGGGTGGTCAGCTGCCGCCGACGAAGGTGTACCCGTGGATCGCGCGCACACGCCACGCAACCGCGGGTGTGGGCCTCATCTCGCCGCCGCCGCACCACGACATTTACTCGATCGAAGACCTCAAGCAGTTGATCTTCGACCTCAAGCGCGCAAACCCGAAGGCGCGCATCCACACCAAGCTCGTCAGCCAGTCGGGCATCGGTGCGGTCGCGGCGGGTGTCGCGAAGGCGCTGTCCGACGTGATCCTGGTGTCGGGTCACGATGGGGGAACGGGCGCCAGCCCGCTCAACTCGCTCAAGCACGCCGGAACGCCGTGGGAGCTGGGGCTCGCCGAGACGCAGCAGACGCTGATGCTGAACGGTATGCGCGACCGCGTGGTCGTGCAGGTCGACGGACAGCTCAAGACCGGACGCGACGTCATCATCGGCGCGCTTCTCGGCGCCGAAGAATTCGGCTTCGCGACGGCCGCGCTGGTGGTCGAAGGCTGCGTCATGATGCGCGTCTGTCACCTCGACACCTGTCCGGTCGGAGTGGCGACGCAGAACCCTGTTCTGCGCGCGCGATTCACCGGCAAGCCGGAGTTCGTCGTGAACTTCATGGAGTTCATCGCCGAAGAGGTGCGCGAGCTGCTCGCCGAACTCGGCTTCCGCTCGATCGATGAGGCCGTCGGACACCACGAGTTGCTGGATGTTGACGGCGCTGTGGAGCACTGGAAGGCGAGCGGAATGGATCTCTCGCCGATCCTGGTGGGTCCGCCGTTCGCCGAGGACGAGCCTCGCCGCAACGCGCGCGAACAGGAGCACGAGCTCGACGAGCACTTCGATGTGCAGCTCATCGAGCGCGCGCAGGACGTCATCGCACACGGTGGCCAGGTCGAGATCGACCTGCCGATCCGCAACACCGCGCGCGCCGTCGGCACGATGCTCGGCAACCGCGTGACGCTCGCGCACGGTGAGAACGGACTGCCGTCCGGGTCGATCGTGGTCAACCTGCGAGGCTCGGCCGGTCAGTCATTCGGCGCGTTCATGCCTGCGGGCATCACGCTGCGCCTCGAGGGCGACTCGAACGACTACGTCGGCAAGGGCCTCTCGGGTGGTCAGATCGTCATCCGTCCGCCCCGCGGCGCTTCGTTCGACGCCTCGCAGAACGTGATCGCCGGCAACGTGATCGGCTATGGCGCGACGCAGGGCAGCATGTTCCTGCGCGGTGTCGTGGGGGAGCGCTTCTTCGTCCGCAACTCCGGCGCGACCGCCGTCGTCGAGGGCGTGGGCGACCACGCGCTCGAGTACATGACGGGCGGACTCGCCGTGATCCTCGGGGCGACGGGGCGCAATCTCGGAGCCGGGATGTCGGGCGGAACCGCCTACGTCTACGACCTCGACCGCACGCTCGTGAACCGCGAGGCCCTCGCATCCGGTGAACTCGAACTGCTCGAGCTCGGCTCGGGCGACGTCGAGATCCTGCGCGACCTGCTGAAGTTGCACGTCGCCGAGACGGACTCGACCCTCGCGGCCGACCTGCTCGACAACTTCGACGAGGCTGTCACGCGCTTCACGCGGGTTCTGCCGCGCGACTACGCGGCGGTGCTCGAGACCCGCCAGGCGGCGGTTGCCGAGGGGCTCGACCCCGACGGCGACGTTGTCTGGACTCGCATCCTGGAGGTGACCGGTGGCTGACCCGAAGGGTTTCCTCAAAGTCACGGAGCGCGAACTCGCGCCCCGTCGTCCCGTGCCCGTACGCATCATGGACTGGAAAGAGGTGTACGAACCGGGTGACAAAGCCGTTCTGCGTCGCCAGGCCGGGCGTTGCATGGACTGCGGCATCCCGTTCTGTCACAAGGGCTGCCCGCTGGGCAACTTGATTCCGGAGTGGAACGACCTGCTGTGGCGCGGCGAGGGCCGCGACGCGATCGAGCGTCTGCACGCGACCAACAACTTCCCGGAGTTCACGGGTCGGCTGTGTCCCGCGCCCTGCGAGAGCGCCTGTGTGCTGGGCATCAACCAGCCCGCGGTGACGATCAAGCAGGTCGAGGTCGGCATCATCGACCAGGCATTCTCCAACGGATGGGTCGAGCCCGAGCCCCCGGGACGCCTGACCGGCAAGACGGTCGCCGTCGTGGGCTCCGGCCCCGCGGGCCTCGCGGCCGCACAGCAGCTCACCCGCGCCGGACACACGGTCGCCGTTTATGAGCGCGATGACCGCATCGGAGGACTGCTGCGCTACGGCATCCCCGACTTCAAGATGGAGAAACGCCACATCGAGCTGCGCCTCCGCCAGATGCAGGACGAGGGCACCCGCTTCCGTGCCGGCGTCGAGATCGGCGTCGACATCTCGTGGGACGACCTGCGCGCGCGCTACGACGCCGTCGTGGTCGCGACCGGGTCGACCCTGCCGCGCGACCTGGCGATCCCGGGTCGTGACCACGCGGGCATCCACTTCGCCATGGAGTATCTGATCGAGTCGAACCGGGTCGTCGCCGGCGATTCGGTACCGCACCAGATCTCGGCCGAGGGCAAGCACGTCATCGTCATCGGCGGTGGCGACACCGGTGCCGACTGCATCGGCACCGCGCACCGCCAGGGGGCGCTCAGCGTCACGAACCTCGCGATCGGCATCCAACCGCCCAGCGTGCGCCCCGAGGAGCAGCCCTGGCCGATGACGCCGACGCTGTTCGAGGTTTCTTCGGCCCACGAAGAGGGTGGTGAGCGCATGTACCTGGCGTCCACCGTCGAGTTCCTTTCGAACGGCGCTGGCGAAGTGCGGGCGTTGCGGGTGGCGGAAACCGAGTATGTGGACGGCCGTCGCGTGCCCAAGAGCGGCACGGAGCGCGAGATCCCCGCGGACCTGGTTCTGATCGCCCTCGGGTTCACCGGCCCGGAGCAGAACGACCTCGCCGACCAGCTCGGCGCGCGATTCACCAACCGGGGCAACGTCGAACGTGACGGGGATTACCAGACCACCGCGCCGGGCGTATTCGTCGCCGGCGACGCGGGTCGCGGCCAGTCCCTGATCGTCTGGGCCATCGCGGAGGGCCGTGCCGCGGCCGCCCGTGTAGACGCTTACCTGATGGGGTCAACCGAACTGCCATTCCCCGTGCATCCCACCGACATCGCGATCGGACTGCAGCCCGCGTAGGCTGACCCTCGGACTTTGTTACCGGTCCCATCCAGACCAAAACCCCGAACCCCACCGGAGCATCACACGATGAGACGTGCCAAGATCGTCGCCACCCTCGGCCCCGCAACCTCGACCTACGAGTCGGTGCGAGCGATCATCGACGCGGGGGTGGACGTCGCCCGCATGAACCTCAGCCACGGCGACTACGCCGTGCACGAGAGCAACTTCGCGAACGTGCGTAAGGCGGCGGAGGATGCGGGTCGCCCCGTCGCGATCCTGGTCGATCTGCAGGGCCCGAAGATCCGCCTCGGCAAGTTCGCCGACGGCCCCCACGACCTCGCCGTCGGCGACATCTTCAAGATCACGATCGACGACATCCCCGGCACGAAAGAGATCGTCTCGACGACCTTCAAGGGGCTGCCCCAGGACGTCAACCCCGGTGACTTCCTCCTGATCGACGATGGCAAGGTCAAGGTCGAGGTCGTCGAAAAGACCGACACGGTCGTCACGACCAAGGTCATCGTCGCGGGTCCCGTTTCCAACAACAAGGGCATCAACCTGCCCGGTGTCGCCGTCAACGTCCCCGCATTGTCCGAAAAGGACGAGGCCGACCTCCGCTGGGGTCTTCGCATCGGCGCCGACCTCATCGCGCTGTCGTTCGTGCGTGACGCGAAGGACGTCCAGCGCGCGCACGTCATCATGGCCGAAGAGGGACGCCACGTCCCGATCATCGCCAAGATCGAGAAGCCGCAGGCCGTCGACCACCTCGAAGAGATCGTCGACGCGTTCGACGGCATCATGGTCGCCCGTGGCGACCTGGGCGTCGAGCTGCCCCTCGAGGCTGTGCCGATCGTTCAGAAGCGCGCGGTCGAGATCGCTCGTCGCATGGCAAAGCCCGTCATCGTCGCGACGCAGATGCTCGAGTCGATGATCAACAGCCCCGTCCCGACCCGAGCCGAAACATCCGATGTCGCCAATGCCGTCCTCGACGGTGCGGATGCCGTGATGCTCTCGGGCGAGACCAGCGTGGGGGAGTACCCCGTGGTCGTCGTGGAGACGATGGCTCGCATCGTGGCTTCCACCGAAGAGCACGGGCTCGACCGCATCGCCAAGCTCACCAACAAGCCGCGCACGCAGGGTGGCGCGATCACCCTCGCCGCCATCGAGGTCGCCGACTTCGTCGAGGCCAAGTACCTCTGCATCTTCACCGAGTCGGGCGACTCGGCCCGTCGTATGTCGCGCCTGCGCCCGAACATCCCGATGCTCGCGTTCACGCCTGAGCCGGCCATTCGCCGCCGTATGGCGCTCACCTGGGGCATCCAGTCGACCCTGGTCGAGCACGTCGCCCACACGGACCGCATGTTCATCCAGGTAGACGACTACCTGCTCTCGAACGACCTGGCATCCGTCGGCGACAAGGTCGTCGTGATCTCGGGATCCCCTCCCGGAATCGTCGGCTCGACCAACGACATCCGTGTCCACAAGGTCGGAGACGCCGTCCACGGCGCCGCCCCGATCTACCAGACCCGGGAGTAGCCGCGGGGACGGGCGGGGCGGCCGATAAAAGTACCGGTGGTGGGACTCGAACCCACATGCCCTCACGGGCAACCGATTTTGAGTCGGTCGCGTCTGCCATTCCGCCACACCGGCCCGCACGTCCGAGAATGACCATACCGTAGGATTCAAACGTGACCGAGCTAGACCAGAACTCAGCGCCCACGCCCTCGACCCCGAGGCGCGTCGTCGTCGCGGAGGACGAGTCGCTCATCCGACTCGACATCGTCGAGATCCTCCGTGACAACGGATACGACGTCGTCGGAGAGGCAGGGGACGGCGAAACCGCCGTTCAGCTCGCCACCGAACTGCGTCCGGATCTGGTGATCATGGATGTCAAAATGCCCATCATGGATGGCATCAGCGCCGCTGAGAAGCTGAACAAGAACCACGTGGCGCCCGTCGTGCTGCTGACGGCGTTCAGCCAGAAAGAGCTCGTGGAGCGTGCCAGCGAGGCCGGCGCCCTGGCGTACGTGGTCAAGCCGTTCACGCCGAACGACCTGCTTCCGGCGATCGAGATCGCGCTCAGCCGCTACCAGCAGATCATCACGCTCGAGGCCGAGGTGGCCGACATGGTCGAGCGCTTCGAGACCCGCAAGCTCGTCGACCGGGCCAAGGGCCTGCTGAACGAGAAGATGGGCCTGTCGGAGCCCGAGGCTTTCCGCTGGATTCAGAAGGCGTCGATGGATCGGCGTCTGACGATGCAGGATGTCGCGAAGGCGATCATCGAGCAGCTGGCGTCGAAGAAGGCTTAGCCCGCATCTCGGGGGGTCGCTTCGACAAGCTCAGCGACCGATCCGCTGCGGTCCCTGAGCTTGTCGAAGGGACCACGAGGGCTTACGGCGTGGCGGGCACGTCCTTGATGAGGTTCGTGATGCGGACCGTCGACAGGCGTCGGCCCTGTTCATCCGTCACGACGATCTCGTGCACCGTCACGCTGCGGCCGACGTGAATCGGCGTGCAGGTGCCCGTCACCACGCCAGCGGTGGCTGAACGGGTGTGCGTCGCGTTGATGTCGAGACCCACGGCCAGTCGACCGGGTCCGGCCAGCAGGTTCGCGTGCATCGAGCCGAGCGATTCTCCGAGCACGACGTAGGCACCGCCGTGCATGAGGCCGACGGGCTGCGTGTTCCCCTCGACGGGCATCGTGGCGATGGCACGCTCGCGCGAGAACTCGACCCAAGACATCCCCATCTTGTCGCCCAAGGCGCCGAATCCGCGTCGGTTGACCCATTCGAGCGGGTCCACGGCGGGAGCATCAGACATGGGCCCTCCTTCAAGAGCGAGGGCACGGTCGCGCCCGTGGGGACTGTCCGAACCGGTGGCTAGGCTGTGGGGGTGCCGGACTCCGAAAAGCCTACCCTCATGATCGTCGACGGCCATTCGCTGGCTTTCCGAGCGTTCTACGCGCTCCCGGTCGACAATTTCACCACCAAAGATCATCAGCACACGAACGCCATCTACGGCTTCCTGTCGATGTTCGTGAACCTGATCAAAGACCACAAACCCACGCACATCGCGGTCGCCTTCGACCTGTCGCGTACCTCGTTCCGTACCCGCGAGTACGCGGAGTACAAGGCGAACCGCTCCGAGACGCCTCCCGAGTTCTCCGGCCAGATCCCGCTATTGCGCGACGCCCTCGACGCGATGGGAATCCCGATCGTGACGAAAGAGGACTACGAGGCCGACGACGTTCTCGCAACCCTTTCGACCCAGGGTGCGGCGCAGGGTTTCGACGTCTTGGTCGTCTCGGGCGACCGCGACTCGATCCAGCTGGTGACGGATGACGTCACGCTTCTCTACCCGTCTGTGCAGGGCGTCTCTCAGCTCAAGCGCTACGACACCGCCGCGGTGATCGAGCGCTACGGCGTCCGGCCGGAACAGTATCCAGACATCGCCGCGCTCGTCGGTGAAACGAGCGATAATCTGCCCGGCGTGCCAAAGGTCGGCGAGAAGACCGCGGTCAAGTGGCTGAATCAGTTCGGCTCGCTCGACGAGCTTCTGAGCAACGCGGACAAGGTCGGCGGCGTCGTCGGCAACAACCTCCGTGAACACATCGATGCCGTGCGGCGCAACCGCACGCTCAACCGCCTCGTCACGGACCTTGAGCTTCCGCTGGGCCCGGCCGATCTCGCGATGCAGCCGATCGACGCGCAGGCGGTGCGCGACATCTTCGCGCGCCTCGAGTTCCGAACCCTGCTGCCCCGCGTCTTCGAGGCCGTCGGCCTGGATGCCGAAGAGACCGCGGCCGCAGCCGCACGTGAGCCGGGCGTCGCGGCCCCGACGGTGCGAGAAGTGACCGCTGTCGAGGCGGCTGAGTGGGCCAACGCGCTCGCACCCGAGGTATCCGTCGGTGTCACCGTCACCCTGCAATCCGGGATGCCGCACCGCGTGGGTCTCGCAACGAGCGATGAGGCACTGGAGCTGACGTGGACGGCGGATGCTCCCGGCTGGGACGCCTTGGGGGAGTGGTTCGCCGGGCCGGCACCCAAGGTGACCAACGATGCCAAGCCGCAGGTCAAGGCGCTTCGCCGTGCGGGCTATTCCCTTGGCGGGCTCGCATTCGACACGTTGCTGGCGGGTTGGCTGCTGCGCCCGAGCTTCCCCGACAAGACCCTCGCCGACCTCGTCGACCGGTACCTGGACGAGAAGCTGCCGGAGTCCGATCCGACCCAGCTCGTTCCCGAGACCGAGGGCGCGACTCCCGCGCAACTCGCCTGGTACACACTGCGCGTCGCCGACGCTCTCGCCGACGACATGCCCGAGCCGGTCCGCGCGGTTCTGGACGACATCGAGCTGCCGACCCTCACGGCTCTGGCGGATCTCGAACTCGCGGGCGTCGCGGTCTCGCATACCAAGCTCTCGGAGTTCTCGGCCGAACTCGGGGCGCGTGCCGAGGGAATCGCACAAGAGGCGTACGCAACCATCGGTCGTGAGGTCAACCTCGGGTCGCCCAAACAGCTGCAAGAGGTTCTTTTCGAAGAGCTCGCTTTGCCGAAAACGCGCAAGACGAAGACGGGATACTCCACGGATGCCGCCGTGCTCGCCGACCTGCAAGAGACGGCGCCGCATCCGTTCCTGAATCTTCTGCTGCAGCATCGCGAGGCGACCAAGCTGCGCCAGATCATCGAGTCGCTCGACACGGCGATCGCGGACGACGGGCGCATCCACACGACCTATCTGCAGACAGGCAGCCAGACCGGCCGTCTTTCGAGCACCGACCCCAACCTGCAGAACATTCCTGTCCGCACCGAAGAGTCGCGCCGCATCCGGAGCGCATTCGAAGTCGGGCGGGGGTACGAGGCTCTCCTGACGGCGGACTACTCGCAGATCGAGATGCGGATCATGGCGCATCTGTCAGAAGACCCTGGTTTGATCGAGGCGTTCAACTCGGGCGAGGACCTGCACCGCTTCGTGGGTGCCCGCGTGTTCGGCGTCGAGCCGGCCGAAGTCAGCTCGGCCATGCGCACGAAGGTCAAAGCGATGTCGTACGGGCTGGTCTACGGTCTCTCGGCGTTCGGGCTGTCCAAGCAACTCCGCATCGAGCAGAGCGAAGCCAAACAGCTGATGATGGAGTACTTCGCCCGCTTCGGAGCCGTGCGAGACTACCTGCGCGCTTCGGTGGAACAGGCCAAGATAGACGGGTACACCACCACGATCTTCGGTCGCCGTCGGCCGTTCCCGGACCTCGCCAGCCCGAACCGTGTGCTGCGCGAGAACGCCGAGCGCGCGGCGCTGAACGCACCTATCCAGGGCAGTGCGGCCGACATCATGAAGATCGCGGTGCTCGACATCCACGCAGCCCTGCGCGAGCAGGGTCTCGGGTCGCGAGTCCTGATGCAGATCCACGACGAACTCGTCCTCGAAGTGGCGCCGGGGGAGTGGGACGCCACGGAACAGATCGTCCGGACCCGCATGGGCGGTGCCGCGAAGCTTTCGGTTCCTCTCGATGTGCAGATCGGCCGAGGTTCGGACTGGAACGAGGCCGCTCACTAGGCTCGAAGGATGACCGAAGCAACTCGCACGCAAACGCAGATCGACGCGATCGCCGAATCCTGGGTCGACACGCTCGCAGAACTCTCGCCCACGCTCGGTACGTACATCGGCCGGACGGAGCACGCCGACCGGTTCGATGACTTCTCGCCCGAGGGCCACGCGCGGTTCGCCGACGAGGCCCGCCGTACGCTGGGCGCACTCGATGCTGCGCAGCCGGCAGATCCGATCGACGACATCACCCGCACCGATCTCTCGAGCGAGCTTCGTCTGGCGTTGGAGCTGCACGACATCCGCTGGAACCTGCGAGACCTCAACGTGATCGCCTCTCCCGCGCAAGAGATCCGCGAGGTCTTCGACCTCATGCCGACAGCATCCGCCGAGGACTGGGAGGTCATCGCCCGCAGGCTCGGCGCGGTCAAGGGGGCTGTCAAGGGCTACACGGAGTCGCTCCGCGAAGGTCTGCGTCAGGGCATCGTGCCCGCACGGCGTCAGGTCGTCGAGGTTCTCACGCAGATCAGCCGCTACACCGCCGACAATGGCTTCTTCGCCGAGTTCGCCAGCGAAGCCGCCCCCGCGGAGGGGCAGCTGCCGGCATCTCTGGCACGCGAACTCGCCGACCAGTCGGGTGCCGCGCGAGTCGCCTACGATGACCTCGCAGAGTTCATGCGCGCGGAACTCGCCCCCGATGCGGGTGAGGCCGACGCCGTGGGGCGTGAGGTCTATGCCCTGCACTCACGCCGTTTTCTGGGTGCAACCATCGACCTCGACGAGACGTACGAGTGGGGCACGGAAGAACTCGCGCGCATGGTCGCCGAGCAAGAGTCCATCGCCCACGAGATCAGCCCCGGCGCAAGCGTCGAAGAGGCCGTCGCCCTGCTCGAGAAGGACCCGTCGCGCAAACTGCACGGAACCGAGGCGCTGCAGGAGTGGATGCAAGCAACGAGTGATCGAGCCGTGGCCGAGCTGGGGGCCACGCACTTCGACATCCCCGAGCAGATCCGCACGCTCGAATGCATGATCGCCCCCACGCAAGAAGGCGGCATCTACTACACCGGCCCCACCGACGACTTCTCCCGCCCCGGCCGCATGTGGTGGTCGGTGCCCGAGGGCGTCACCGAGTTCGACACCTGGCGCGAACTGACGACCGTGTATCACGAGGGAATCCCCGGACATCACCTGCAGATCGGGCAGGCCGTCTACAACCGGGCGCAGTTGAACTCGTGGCGGCGCCTGCTCGCTGGAACGTCCGGTCACGCCGAGGGGTGGGCGCTCTACGCGGAGCGCTTGATGCAGGATCTCGGGTACCTCGATGACCCCGCCGACCGGTTAGGCATGCTCGATGGACAGCGGATGCGTGCGGCCCGCGTCGTTCTTGATATCGGTGTGCACCTCGGCAAGCAGCGCCCGGATGGCGAGGGCATCTGGGATGCCGACTACGCACTTGCCTTCATGGGTCGGAACGTCAACATGCCGGACGAGTTCGTGCGTTTCGAGGTCAACCGCTACCTCGGGTGGCCGGGACAGGCCCCCTCGTACAAGGTCGGTCAGCGCATCTGGGAGCAGGTGCGCGACGACTACGCCGAGGCCCGGGGCACAGACTTCTCGATCAAAGAGTTCCACAAGCGCGCCCTCGACATGGGCGGCGTGGGTCTCGACACGCTGCGTACGGCCCTCCTGCGCGGCTGACCTCGGATCGGGCCGACCCCCTGTCGACGCACGTTGGGGCAAGCGGGAATGGTCGAGTGAGGCTTCCTGTTACATACACGTGAATAGAAAGGCGTGCCCATGACTCTCGAACTCGGTCTCGATACCTTCGGCGACATCACCCGCGGCTCCGATGGCTCTCTGGTCAGCGATGCTCAAACGATCCGTGACGTCGTCGACGAGGCGGTGCTTGCCGACCAGGTGGGCATCTCGCTCATCGGTCTGGGGGAGCACCACCGACGCGACTTCGCCATCACGAGCCCCGAGATCGTCCTGTCGGCGATTGCGGCCCGCACCGAGAACATCCGTCTCGGCACCGCGGTGACGGTGCTCTCGAGCGACGATCCCGTGCGCCTGTATGAGCGGTTCGCCACGCTCGACGCGATCTCGCGGGGCCGCGCCGAGATCATCCTGGGGCGTGGTTCGTTCATCGAATCGTTCCCGCTGTTCGGCTACGAGCTGAGCGACTACGAGGTGCTGTTCGAAGAGAAGCTCGGGCTCTTCACCGAGCTGCTGAAAGAGAAGCCGGTCACCTGGCAGGGCACGACGCGCGCCCCCCTGAACAACGCCGACGTGTTCCCGAAGACGGAGAACGGCCTGAAGGCATGGATCGGCGTGGGCGGCAGCCCCGAGTCGGTCGTACGTGCCGCGCGGCACGGCCTCGGCCTGATGCTCGCGATCATCGGGGGACCGGCCCACCGGTTCCGCCCGTTCGTCGAGCTGTACCACCGCTCGCTGACCGCGCTGGGAAGCGAAACCCTGCCGATCGGCGTCCACTCGCCGGGCCACGTCGCCGAGACCGACCAGCAGGCGTGGGACGAGGCCTTCCCCGGTTTCGAAGAGCTGAACAACACGATCGGCCGCGAGCGGGGCTGGCCTCCGTACAACCGGATGCGCTTCCAGCACGATGTCGGACCCGAGGGTGCGGCGTATGTGGGTTCGCCCGAAACGGTCGCGCAGAAGATCGCGCAGACCGCGCGAACGCTCGGAATCTCCCGCTTCGACCTGAAGTACGCTTCGGGCTCGTTGTCACACGACAAGCTCATGACGAGCATCGAGCTCTACGGCACGCGGGTTATCCCGCGTGTGCACGAGCTGCTCGCTGAGGACCCGGGGTCGCACGCCGCGTAGGTGTTTGCCCGTGTTTGGCGGACACAACGACGGTGACTTCGTGCCTATCGCAGGCCCTCCGGGCTGAACCGGGGCTCTGAAGGCAGATTTACCGTCGTTTTGTCCGCCGCCTCGGTCGTCACGGCCGGTTGGCGAAAGGCCGACGTGCGCGCGGCGCTTAGGCTGGGTCGGTGTCATCCGTACGTTACGTCGCAATTGGCGATTCCTTCACCGAGGGCGTCGGCGACGAGCTTCCCGATGGCACAACCCGGGGCTGGGCGGACCTCGTCGCACAAGGGTGGGCGAACGCGAACGCCGAGCCCGTCGAGTACGCGAACTTCGCCATTCGCGGCAAGTTGATCTGGCCGATCGTCCGCGAACAGCTCGAGCCCGCGCTTGCCTTGAAACCGACGCATTTGTCGTTCAACGGCGGCGGCAACGACATGCTTCGTCCGCGAGCGGATATCGAGCACATTGCGGATGCCTTCACGCAGGTGCTCCGGCGCTGCGATGAGGAGGGTGTCACCCTCATCCTGCTCTCGGGCGCGGACCCGTCGCAGCAGCTTCCGCTCGGCCGCATGATTCGGCGCCGCGGCGATGCCTTGTCTCGTGCCGTCCTCGCGCGGGCGACGGGTCGCGCCGATGTCGTTCGGGCACTCAACTGGCCTGATGCAGACCTCGGAACCCCTCCGTTCTGGTCGGAGGATCGGCTGCACATGAATGCTCGCGGACACCACCGGGTGGCTGCTCGCGTGCTGGACGCTCTCGGGCTCACCCCACCCGCCGACTGGTGGGAGCTACCGTCCCTCGCGGCCGGGGGATTGACGGGGCTGAGGTACTACCGCACGCACGTCGGGCCCTGGATGCGTCGGCGCATCACGCGCACCTCATCGGGCGACGGCCGGATCGCGAAGTACCCGGAGTGGGTAGCGGTTCCGCCGTCCGCCTGAGCTGCGTCAGTTCTCGTTCGGGTGCTTCTCTCGCGAGTCAGCAGCCGGGGCCCGACGGGTCTTCGGCGCAGGTCCGCTGCACGAGTCCGGTACGCACCTCGACGACGCGCACGTCGTAGAACGCGGCCGCGGAGGTGACCGCACCGGTGACCGGCCGCCACGTGCCCGTGCCGAAGTTGACGGCCGCGGTGTACACGACACGCACGCCCGCTCGATACGAGCCCGGGGCCCTATAGACGTGACTGGTCGGGGTCGCGGTGTAGTCGGGAACGCCGAGGCGAGCCCAGCTCGATCCGCCCGTCGTTGTCATGCGGCTCGTACCATCGCCGTGATCGAACCGGAATCCGGTCGGCGTGAACCGCACTACGACGTCGTAGCCCAACAGCGGCCCGCTCTGCAGCTGGACGGATGACCCTGCCACCAGATTCGTCGGCATCCCGACTACACCCAGACCGAGCGGTTCGCCCGTCACCGTGGGCAACGCGGGAATGAAGGAGCGCAGATCTTCGGCGGTCACGTCGGGGAGCGTCACGACGCTGTACAGCGGTCGGCACAGTTCGGAGTCACATTCCTCCTCGGCTGCCGGGGGAGTACTGCCCGATCCGCCGCCGCCCGACCCGCCCTGGCCGTTGGATGAGCCGGAATTGCCCGGAGTGGTGGTCCCGGCGCCGACGTCGACCTGGCTCCCGTCGGTGGTCGCGCTGCAGGTGTTCGTCCACCCGCCGCCGCACTCGGGCTCCGCAGAGGTGACCAATGCAAGGGCTAGGGCTGCTGCAATGCCTGACAGCGCGAGCGATCTCAACATGGCGGTCCGTCGGCCCTGCCAACTATGGACGTTATTGCCAATCCGGTCTCGCTTAGCGACGGCACCAGTTGCAACCGCATGGACTGAACATCGACCCGATCTGGCGAGACAATCGACACCCCATCCACGTTGTGAACGTCGACCGCAGAGACGTCCAGGCAGACATCAGCACCTACCGAACTGTCGTCGCTGACTGTCGTCGGGGCAAACGTCTTCACTTCCGACTTCCCGCTTACGACCTCTCCATCGGCATGCATTTGAGCAAACAGTTTGCGATCCGCAGCGTTCGCGTCACCGGTCGTCCAGGCGTAGACGGCCTCGAACGTCTCGGGGTCCGCGAGGTCCACGTGGTTCAGCGCATCGACGTACGCCCGATAGGTGGCTTCCGCGGCAGCGAAAGCCTCGGCCTCCGAGGTGAAGGACGGGGACGGGGTGGGTTCCGCTACCGGATCGGCCGCGCACCCGGCCAGCAGAGCGGCGAGAGCCGCGACGACGAGGATCGGGACGGGCCGCTGCACGCCCACACGCTAGCGCGCGGTGCCGCTCAGCGTTTGGACTTATCCACAGAGTAGGTCAGCTCCGCGAACTGACCGACCCGGCGCACTCCCTCGAGACTCAACCGGTCGGATTCCAGCCGGCGGGGGAGAAGTGCCCGCCCCGATCCCAACGCGACCGGGGCAACGCTCACCACGATCTCGTCGAGGAGCCCCGCATCCGCGAACTGCCCGGCGAGATCACCGCCCCCGACCACCCAGACATCTTTCTCGCCAGCAGCCGCGACAATCTCGGACCAGGTATCGACGATTGCACCCGACCGGAAACGGATGTCGGCTCCCGGAACAGCTTTCAGAGACCGACTTGTGAAGACGAACGTCGGACGATTCGCATAGAACTGTGCCCACTTCTCGGGATGCTCGAGCAGTTGATCGTTGCCCACAACCCATTCGTAGGTCGTGGAGCCCTCGACGAGTACGCCGATTCGATCCATGAACGCGTCGATGCCGGCCTCCGCTTCGGCGGCATCCGGCACGGCGAAGAGCCAGTCAAGGGAGTCGGACAGATCCGCGATAAACCCATCGAGCGTGGCAGCTGTGTAATAAACAACCCGAGTCATCCTGCAAATGTACGAGGCAGCACCGACACCCACTCGACGAACCGACGAACCGACGAACCGACGAACGGTCTAGCGGATAAGGACGGCCGACGAAAGGGGGTGGGGTCAAGGGCGGGTGGTTGATACAGATAGAGCATGCACAAAATCCACTACGCGGGAGATTCGATCGTGACCGGGTCGGAGATCGCGCGCGCACTGCTGGACTACGCGCAGGCTTTGTCGCAGGTGACTGCATCAGCCACCGTTGAGGTGCCGACGTTGGAAGAAGACGGTGAACGCGGTCGAGTCGAGTTGCTCATCGGCCCCGCCAGCCAGCTGATCGCGCACGAATTGCGCACGGACGAAGCGGATCCGGTCGATGACGAGCTCGTCGATCGGATGACTGCGGAGGCGAAGCGTCTCCGCCAGTTCGGCTGGCACACGCCGACGGCGGGAGTTGTGCCGATCGATTCGAAGCAGGAGTGGGCGGACCTCGAGGAATTCTGAATCGCCCGCAGCTCAGCGCGTAGCGTGTGAGCGTGCGCCGACGCTACGAACTTCCCTCGATGCGGGCGATCACGGCGCTCGGCCTGGGCGCGACGATCGCGACACTGTCGGCGACAACCCTCATGCACCTCGTCCAGGGTGTGCTGCACTACGGCTGCGAGTTTCTCATCGGGGGAGAGGCAGGCACAGGGTCATGGGTCTGTTCGGATGGAATCGGATACCTCCTTCCGGGCATCTCGCTCGTCGTTCCGATCTTTCTCGCGGCCGTGCTCGGTACGGTGGTGACGTTCGCGCTGTACGCGTTTGGCGCGTCGAATTGCGCTCGGACTCAGCGCGGTGGCGCCGCTGGCATGGGCGTTCGTGTGGACCCTCTCAGCGGCCCGGTTGTACGTCGATAGCCATCCCGACAGCATCGGAGTGTGGGCGAGCGCGGTCCTGCCGGCCCTGCTGGTCTCTGTCGGAGGAGTGCTCGTGCTTGCCGTCACCCCGATTCGGAGCGCCACGGGCGATGGCACTGTGCTCGGTGTCGGCCTCGCGCTCTTCATCGTCTTTGCTGCGATGCAGCCGGGCCTCATCCCGATTCTTGCGGTCTCCGCGGCGCGCAACGCGTCCGATGACGACATCAATGTATGTATTGACACAATGATACAATTGCCGACACAATAGGGGAGTGGACAGCTACCTAGCAATCGAACCCGCGTCGGCCACGCCGCCGTTTGAGCAGCTGCGAACACAACTCATCCGCGCGATCGAGACGGGAAGGCTCGTCCCGGGAGAGCGGTTGCCCACAGTACGGCGACTCGCAGAGAGCCTGGGCATTGCGGCGGGAACAGTTGCGCGGGCGTACCGCGAACTCGAGGCATCCGGATTCATCGAGACTCGGGGCAGAAACGGCACGTTCGTCTCACCGCATGGCGACGCCGCACATCGCGAAGCGCAGCGCGCGGCTATTGCGTTCGCGGATCAGGTTCGCGCTCTGCGGTTCGACCGAGAAGAAGCTCTGGCACTCGTGGCGGCAGCACTGCGGGCGGATGCGCCGAGCTAACGCTCGAGCGTGCGCGTGAACGCCCCGCACGGAGCTTCTCTGGGCTTTCATGCCTCCGTCGGGGAGAGCCCCAAGCGTCGAGTTCTAAACGAACTGACATAATGTGCATTATCGGCGATTATGCACAGGCCTCGAGAGTGGCACGAAGGCCCTGGCTCAAGACCCCCGGAGTTCTCCCAGCGCAGAGACGACGAGCCGTGGCGGTTCGTCCGCAAACATCAGGGTGGCAAGAGTCTTCGTGCACGAGCGACAACGGACGATCGCCGCGGTGTCGTCGATCTCGACCCAAGCCTCGGCAATCCGAGCCGCCGTTCCGCATGCGCCACATACGGCGATCATCCCGGTCGGTTCGCCACCGAACAGACGCTCCAGAGCGCCAGCCAGCACATTGCCATCAACATGGTCGGCGTGAGCCGCACGCCTGTGTGGATCCATCATCCGCCCCCGAATCGTTCGGTTTTGATGCGTGCCGGATCGTGGCCGAGCTCGACAAGTCGACGCGAGACGACCTCGACGAACGCCGTCGGCCCACAGACGTACACCGTGGGCGAATCCGTCGCGGGAAAGACTGCCGCGGCGATCGTTTCGGCATTCAGTCGTCCGACGACACCCGGCCAGCCCGCGGGAGCATGCTGCGTGAACGCCCAGGTGAGATCGATCCCCTGCTCCCCCAGCATCATCAGATCATCGCGATATATCGCATCTTCCGGCGATTTGACCGAATACAACAAGCGGAACGGTTGGCCTGTGCCGGCGGCAGCCCGGGCGCGGGCGATGGCACGGAGCGGCACGATCCCCGATCCCCCCGCGATCAGCTGAACAGCCGAGGCATCCTCATCCCGCCAGACGAAGTATCCGCCGAGCGGTCCGAGGACCTCGACATGATCGCCCGGCTGCGCGTCACGCACGAGATAAGGCGAGACTTCTCCCTCAGGGTGCTCGTCGACCGCGAGCTCGATCCGCTCCCCCGTGCCCGACGAGCCGAGCGAATACGAGCGCACCGCTTGATAGCCGTCCTCCGCGGTCAAACGGACGTCGACATGTTGACCCGGAAGATTGCCCGGCCATCCGGGCACATCGATGCCCAGAACCCGCGCATTGGGAGTGACTTTCGTGACGTCCGCAACCTGCGCGACGGCCCACGTACGAGGGTTTACCAATAGCGTTCCTCGGTCCAGGGGTCACCGTGGGTGTGGTACCCGTTCTGCTCCCAGAATCCCGGGTCATCGTGCGCCTGCAGCGTGATGCCCCGAACCCACTTGGCGCTCTTCCAGAAGTACAGGTGCGGCACGAGCAGCCGTGCGGGGCCGCCGTGCTCGGGATCGAGCGGCTCACCGTCGAACTCGAACGCGATCCACGACTTACCGCCGAGCAGATCTTCGAGAGCGAGGTTCGTCGTATAGCCACCGTAGGAGTGGACCATGACGTATTCATCGGCTGTGTCGATTCCGGCGAAGAGCGTGTCGAGCGAAACACCCCGCCACGTCGTTTCCAACTTCGACCAGCGTGTGACGCAATGGATGTCGGTGTGCACATCCTCGATCGGCAGCGCGTGGATCTCGTCCCACGTCCAGTTGGTGACGACACCCTTCTCCGTGCCAATCGAGAAGGCCCACTCCCCCGTGTCGATCCGGGGCGTCGGACCGGCAGAGAGCACCGGGAAGTCAGCGGTGAGGTACTGGCCCGGCGGGAGTCGCGGATCGCTCTCACGTCGTCGCTCACCGAATCCTCGCGAGAAGATCGCCACGTCAGCCTCCCGTCACGCCCGATCGGGCTCCGAAATCGTGCCCGGTTGGGGCAAGTCCGAGCCACAGCGTATCCGAGCGCACCTCGTCCGCGACACAGCGGATCGTCGCAAATCGTTACGCTCGAGTCGTGACACTCCCCCACGCACTGCGCCTCCCCGGCGGAAGCCGTACGCAGTGAGTGGGATCCTCACCGGGTTCGCCGTCGTCGGACTCGCCATCGCGCTGGGTTATGTTCTCGGACGACAGGGATTACTCGGCGAGCACGCACGCTTTGTCCTGTCTCGTCTGACCTTCTTCGTTCTCTCGCCATTCCTGCTGTTCGTGGTCCTGGCCGAGGCGGATATACCGACGCTGTTCTCCGCGCTACTGCCCGTCTCGGCGCTGACAGCGATCTCGATGTTCGCGGTTTACGCGGTCCTCGCTCGCTTGCTCTGGCGACGCGGGCTGGGAGACACCGTCGTGGGTGCGCTCGGTTCCGGCTACGTGAATGCCAACAACATCGGCATTCCGATCGCGCTCTACCTGCTGGGCAACGCCGCATTCTCGGCACCCGTGATCCTCGCCCAGTTGCTCGTCTTCATGCCGATCGCTCTCGTGCTGCTCGACGCGTCGACCAGCACGTCGGCGCCATCCGTCGGTCGCATCCTCAGGCAGACAGCCCGTAACCCGATGCTCATCGGCGCGGCGCTCGGTGTCGTCGTTGCGCTCACCGGGATCCAGTTGCCACCCGTCGTGTGGGAGCCGATCGCGCTGATCGCGGGCGCATGCGTTCCCATCTTGTTGATCTCGTACGGCCTCTCCCTGCCCGGGGCCCGGGTGCTGACGACGAAAGGGCGCCGCCGCGACATCCTGTTGGGGAGCGGGCTCAAACTCGTCGCGATGCCGCTCGTCGCGTGGGCGCTCGCGCAGTTCGTGTTCGCGCTCCCCCGCGACCAGGTTCTGGCGGTCGTCGTGTTGGCCGCGCTGCCAACCGCGCAGAACGTCTTCAATTTCGCGCAGCGCTACGACGTCGGCGAACGCATCGCGCGCGACACGATCTTTCTGACGACGATCGGATGCATCCCGGTGCTGCTGATCGTCGCGTTCCTGCTGTCGTAAAAGTCAGACGACACGCACTCGCCGACTACCTGTGCACGGCGCCACGACAGCGCTAACCTGGTGTCTCACAGGTATTTCCCAGAAAGGACACTCCCATGTCCACCGACATTCCCGTCGAAAAGGCTGCCGTCAACGGCATCCGTACCGCCCTCGGCCTGAGCGGTGCCATCGCGCTCATCGTGGGTATCCTCATCCTCGTCTGGCCCGGACGCACCGCGATCGTGGTCACCGCCATCATCGCGGTCTACGCAATCGTCGGCGGCCTCGTATATGCCGGCCTCGGCATTTTCTCCAAATCCATGAGCGGGTGGGCACGCGTCGGCCACATCGTGCTCGGCGTGATTTACGTCATCGCCGGCGTCATCGCCTTCTTCAACCTCGGCGCGACCGCTGCGTGGCTCGCGCTGTTCCTCGGCATCCTCGTCGGCATCATGTGGATCGTCGAAGGCGTCGTGGCACTCACGACCCTCGGCGGCTCGGCATCGAAGGGCTGGACGGTGTTCTTCGCGATCATCAGCATCATCGCCGGCATCGTTCTGCTCTTCTCCCCCATCTGGGGCGCCGTGGTGCTCTGGTGGCTGCTCGGCATCTCGCTCGTCGTGCTCGGCATCATTCAGATCGTCCGCGGGTTCAGCTTCAAGTCGCTGTAGTCGATCGTTCGCAACACGCGAAAAGCGCGCATCCCTGACGACGGGATGCGCGCTTTTTCGTGCGGCAGGTCAGCCGAAGTCGGTGGTGTCCCCGACGAGGCGCGTGTTGTCCTCCGGAATCGGATCGACAGCCGCGCGCGCGATCTCGGCGGCGAACTCGCCCACGTTGTAGAGCTTGCCGGCGGATTCGCGCCGCGAGGCGATGGCGCCGGGGTTTGCCCGCTCGAGCAGGGTGGCCGTGATGGTCCCCTCGATCATGTCGCCCGAAACGACGACGAACTCGATCCCGCGCTCCGTCAGATCGGGGATGAGTTCACGCAGCGCATCTTCGCCCGCGCGCTTCGACAAAGCGACGGGTTCGTACTCGGGCATCGTCGGCGTCGTACGGATGAAGTGGGCCTGATGGCTCGTCACGAACACGACACGTGACCCCGCACCGAGCAGCGGCAGTGCGCGCTGCAGCGCGCCGACCTGGGCATCACGGTTGAGCAGGAGCGCGTAGTCCTCGCCCATTCCGCTTTCCATGCCGCCGGATGCGTTCAGGACCAGGATGTCGAGTCCACCGAACTCCCGCTCAACCTCGGCGTACATCGTGCCGACCGAGTCGGCGTCGGTGAGGTCCGCGCCGATGACGAGCGCGCGGACACCGAGCTCGCGGACCTGAGCGGCGAGCTTCTCGGCCCGGGGCGCCTTGTTGCGGAAGTTGATGACGACGTCCGCGCCCGCCTCGGCGAGAAGGCGCACCGTATCGGCACCGATTCCGCGGGATGAGCCCGTCACGAGCGCCCGCTTTCCTGCGAGCGAACCGGGGGCGAGGGGCTGTGACATGCGTACTCCTGGGGTGGCGGGGTGAGACGTTCTCGACCCTACCAAGTGGGCGTTGATCGCCCGTTCTTACGGCAAATGCCCCGGCCTTTCGGGCACTACCGCGTGCTAGGTTCGTTGAGGAGGAGGCTTCCCATGGAACTCATCCAGAACATCGAGCAGTTCGCGTGGATCGGATGGATCGTTCTGATCCTCGTCTTCTTCACGATCGAGACTTTGACGCTCGAAATGACCTTCCTGATGCTGGGACTCGGCGGTGTCGCTGGCCTGGCCTCGGACCTCGCGGGTGCGCCACTCTGGCTGCAGGTCATCATCGCCGCCGCTGTCGCCGCTCTTCTCCTGCTCGTGCTCCGGCCGCCCCTGCTGCGACGCCTGCGGCGGGGTGAGGATCCTGCGCTCAGCAATATTGATGCACTTCGCGGCATGCTCGGTGTCGTCGTCTCCACCGTCGGTCCGATGGGCGGGCAGGTCCGCCTCGCGAATGGCGAAACGTGGACGGCCCGCGCAGCGACGGCGATCGAGATCACCCCCGGCGTCGCGGTCACCGTCACGCTGATCGATGGAGCCACCGCCATCGTGCAGCCGGTCGAAACAACGCAAGCAATCCAGGAGGACTTCCCCGCATGATCGAGGACATCATCCCCACCGCGATCGGATGGGCGCTTGCGCTCGTCGTTTTCATCTTCGTCGTCGTCGTCATCGCTCGGTCGATCCGCATCATTCCGCAAGCCTCCGCGGGAGTCGTCGAGCGACTCGGGCGCTACCGCCGCACCCTCATGCCGGGGCTGAACGTGCTGGTGCCCTTCATCGACCGAGTTCGCCCCCTGATCGATCTGCGCGAGCAGGTCGTATCGTTTCCCCCGCAGCCCGTCATCACCGAAGACAACCTCGTCGTCTCGATCGACACGGTCATCTACTTCCAAGTGACGGACCCCCGCGCGGCCACCTACGAGATCAACAACTATCTCGGTGCCGTCGAACAACTGACGACCACGACGCTTCGTAACGTCGTCGGAGGCCTGAACCTCGAAGAAGCGCTGACGAGCCGCGATGAGATCAACCAGAAGCTGCGCATCGTGCTGGACGAGGCGACCGGCAAGTGGGGCATCCGCGTCGGTCGCGTCGAGCTGAAAGCGATCGACCCGCCCGCCTCCATCCAGGATTCGATGGAGAAGCAGATGCGTGCCGAGCGTGACCGACGCGCTCTCATCCTGACGGCCGAGGGCACGAAACAGTCTGCGATCTTGACCGCCGAGGGCGCTCGCCAGGCCGAGATCCTCCGCGCCGAGGGAGACAAAGCCGCGGCGGTTCTGCGCGCCGAGGGCGAGGCTCAGGCGATCCAGACCGTCTTCCACGCCATCCACGTAGGCGACCCAGACGAGAAACTCCTGGCCTACCAGTACCTGCAGATGTTGCCGAAGATCAGTGAGGGTGAATCGAACAAGCTCTGGATCATTCCCAGCGAGTTCACCGCAGCGCTCAGTGGCATCACAAACGCCTTCGGTGTGAAGCCGGCGACACCCGAGCAGCCCGCTCCCCCGGCGCCGAGCGGTCGCGTTCCTCCGCTCGCCTGACCGTCTCTCGTGAGCCACCCCTGGTTCGCCAGTGCGCGCACGCCCCGCGTGCTGGCTCATCGCGGGCTCGTCACGCCGCGCATGGCGCGTGAGGGAATCGTAGAGAACTCTTTCGCGGCCCTGGCGCAGGCACACGCCACAGGCGTCCTGTACGTCGAATCCGACTGCCATGTCACCCGCGACGGTGCCGTCGTCCTCTTCCACGACAACGACCTGAAACGCGTCGCCGGCGACCCCCGCCCGATAGCGGATGTCGAGTTGGGCGAACTCCAGGACCTGATGGCATCGCGCGGCGGTCTCGCGACTTTGAGCCAGGCGCTCGAGGCCTTTCCCACCCTCCGCTTCAATCTCGACGTCAAAGCCGCGGCGGCAGCTGCCTCGGTCGGACGCGAGGTCGCCGAGCACGGCGCGCGGGTCCTGCTCACGAGCTTCTCGGACCGGCGGCGTCGCGCCGCGCTGGCCACAGCACGCTCTGCCGCCGGAGCCGTGAGACCCGCGACATCCGCTGGCACCGCCACCATCGGCCGGCTCGTCGCCGCGCTGGCCATCCTTCCCGCGCGCGCCACTACTCGACTGTTCGCGGGACTGGACGCCATCCAGATCCCCGAACGCCACGGGCGCTTTCGCGTCCTCACACCGCGGCTCGTCCGTGCCGCGCACGCGGCGGGCGTAGAGGTGCACGTCTGGACCGTGAACGATCCGGCGGACATGCGCCGCCTGGTGCGACGAGGAGTGGACGGGATCGTCACCGATAGGGCGGACGTCGCGCTCGACGCATTGAGGTAGCCACGTCACTCGCGCAGGCCGTGACTCTGTGCGTTGACTGGGAATGCCCCGGCGGCACGGCCCGTTCGGATGATCCACCCAGGTCATGGCGTTATACCGGAGGAAGGAGTCATACGACTCCGTCATACACACGCCGAGGAGACCACACGATGGCAGATCGCAGCCTACGGGGCATGCGTCTCGGCGCCCAGAGCCTACAGAGCGAAGAGGGCGTCGTATTCATGGAGCGCACGGAGTACACCTACGCGTGTACCGTGTGCGAACGAGAGACCAAGCTGGTGTTCGCGGCGGACGCCGAGGCACCGGAAGCCTGGGAGTGCCGCACATGCGGTGCCGAGGCCGCACTGGTCGTTGACAACGAGGCCGTGACGATCGATCACAGCGCCGACAAGATTCCGCGTACGCACTGGGACATGCTGCTCGAGCGTCGTTCACGCGCCGAGCTCGAGGAACTCCTCGAAGAGCGCCTCGCGTACCTGCGGGCACGGCGCGGTGCCGGCCAGAACCCCGACAGCCTGCTGCTCGGGGCGTAGCCCACACGCCACCGAGAAGGGACCGGATGCTTCGGCATCCGGTTCCTTCTTCATGTCTGGCCGACAGTTCTCACACCGCGCGCCTGCGCGTTCTCAGCACCAGCCCCAGTCCCGCGAGCGACAACAGGCTCGCGGCCGCGATCCCGATCGGCACCGCGTCGCCCATCACCACGGCCGGAGTCAGTCCCGTTCGCAGGGGAACCTCGGTGAGCATGTATCCGGCTTCGTCCACGGGAAGACCGTCGATCACACTGCCGTCCGGCGCGATCACCTGGCTCGTGCCCACGGTTGACAGGTTCACCACGGCCCGACCCGTTTCGATCGCGCGCATGCGGGCGAACGCGAGCTGTTGCACGTTCTCGTCCGTCCCGCGGAAGTCCGCATTGTTCGTCTGGAACATGTACACCTGCGCGCCCTCGCGTGCCCCGTTCCAGATGACCTCGTCATAGATGACGTCGAAACAGATCGCGAGGCCGACACCGACTCCATCGACATCGAAGAGCGGCGCATCGGTGCCCGGTGTGTACTCGCGCTGGATCAGATCGATCAGGTCGGGCGCGAACAGGCGGTAGAACCAGCGGTCCGGAACGTACTCACCGAACGGCACGGGGTGTCTCTTGTCGTACGTGGCAACCGCGCCCTCCCCCGCCTTCCACAGTATCGACGTGTTGAAGAACAGTCCGTCGCGTTCCGTGGCGGCGTTCACGATCAGCGGCGCATCGACACGCTCGGACACGTTGTCGAGCGTTCTCGCGGTGTCCGAGTTGTTCAGCGGATCGGAGTCCAGGCCACCCTCGGGCCACAGCAGCACGTCCATCTCTTGGCCATAGAGCGGCCGAGTGGCGGCGAGCTGCGCGGCGAGTACCGCATTCGCCGGAGCACCGTCGAAGTAGCCCGACGGACCGTTCCCCTGCACGGATCCCACACGCAGGGTCCCCGCGTCTGTGGTCGGAAACTGCGGCGCAACGGTGATCAGCAGGATGACCACCGCCGTGGGCGCCGCGGTACGCAGATCTCGGAACCTCGCGGCGCGCGCGTACTCGATCAGCGCAGCGCAGGCTGCCACCACCAGGAAAGACAATCCTGTGACGCCCACCCAGGACGCGGCCTCCGCAAAGGGCCCGTTCGTCTGGGTTATGCCCACCCGGCCCCAGGGATACCCGCCATACGGCCACGTGCCGACGACCAGTTCCCGCACGCACCACAAACCGGCGACGAGGGCCGGCAGCGCAATCAGGCGTGACCACAGTCCCGGCAGCACACGGGGCAGCCAGCGATAGGCCAACGCGATCAAGACCGTCAGTACGGCGGTGATGGCCGCCTCGAACAACGACAGGGCAAGCCAGGGAACGGGGCCGAGATACCGCGCCGTGAAGACCTGGTTCGAGAGGAAGAACGGAGCCGCGAAAGCGAACCCCACCAGGACGGCACCCCAAACCCCCCGTCCGATGATGGAGATGAGCGCCAGCACGACGGCGACGAAAGCTGCGGGCCACCACGCGACGTCGGGATAGGCCAGATCGAGCGCAAACCCGCCCGCGACCGAAGTGAGGACGGCGGCCCACAGCGGCAGGAGGGGCCGGGGCATGAGCTCAGACACCCGAGTAGGCAACGATTCCGCGCCGCACCGCATCGAGCGCGGTTCGTGCCGTGCGTCCCAACTCGCCGTCGGCCACGATCGAAAGTTGATCGAGTAGATCGATCAACTGCTTGCACCACCGCACGAAGTCTCCCGCAGCCATATCGGCGTCTTCCAGAACACGGTCCAAGGGCATCCCGCGCGCCCAGCCGCGGATCGCGCGGGCGAGACCCGTGGCGAGGGGCTCTGATCCCGGCAGGCGATGCTCGCGCTCGAGGTCGTCCAGGTCGGACCAGAGCTCTTCCGTGGCGCTCAAGGCGACGCGGAACTCGCCGCCGGGCAGCCCGTGCTCGCCCGGGCCCGCCGAGTCGCGGCGCGGTTCGTAGACGAGGCAACTGGCGAGGGCGGCCAGCGACGGCGCATCCAACCGGTCCCACAGACCACGTCGCAGCGACTCGGCCACGAGAAGGTCGCGTTCACCGTAAATCCGGCGCATCGTGCGCCCCGCAGCGGTCAGCGTGGTTCCGCCGTCCTCCCCCACACGCAGGTAGTCGAGCGCGGCGAGCACATCGGTGACGCGGTCGAACTGCCGCGCGACCGTACCCGTGCGGGTGTCGATCTCGCGTCGGGTCTTATCGATCTGTCGCTTGAGCTTCCAGTACCGCTCGGCCCAGCGGGCGTGCGCCTCACGATCCGGGCAGGTGTGCGACGGATGTCTCTGCATCCGCGTGCGCAGATCGCGGATCTGAGTCTGCCGGCGCTCGCGCGCACCCTTCGAACCGAGGAACTCTCCGCGGTTCTGTTTCTCGAGATCGCTCAGTTCGCGCCGGATGCCCGAATACTCGGCGAAGTCGCCGCGATCGCAGGTCATCGACTTCGCGTAGCCGTTAAGCGACTCTTCCTGCTCGCGCACCTGGCGGGCGAGGCCCACGACGGCACGGTCGGCCTGGAACTGTGCGAACGAGGATTCGAGTAGCTCGCGGGCGCGTGCTCGACCGTACCGGTCGATCAGGTTGACGGCCATGTTGTACGTGGGGCGGAAGCTCGAGTGCAACGGATACGTGCGTCGCGACGCGAGCGCTGCAACCGCCTGTGGGTCGAGTCCCTCGGTCCACTGGATGACCGCGTGGCCCTCGACATCGATTCCGCGACGCCCCGCCCGGCCGGTCAGCTGCGTGTACTCCCCCGACGTGATCGCGACGCGCGCCTCGCCGTTGAACTTCTCGAGCTTCTCGAGCACCACGGTGCGGGCGGGCATGTTGATGCCCAGCGCAAGGGTCTCGGTCGCGAACACGGCCCGCACGAGCTTGCGCTGGAAGAGCTCTTCGACGACCTCTTTGAAAGCGGGCAGGATGCCGGCATGGTGCGCCGCGACGCCCCGCTCGAGATTCTCGCGCCACTCCCAAAAGCCGAGGACGGCAAGATCCTCGTCGGGGAGCGAGCGTGTGCGATCCTCCACGACAGCCCGAATCTCGGCTCGTTCTTCGGGCGTCGTCAGACGGAGGTTCGCGCGACGGACCTGGGCCACGGCCTGCTCGCACCCCGCGCGACTGAAGATGAAGAAGATGGCGGGCAGCAGATTGTTGCGGCGGAGCAATTCGACCACCTCGGGGCGGTCCATCCGCTCGATGCGCTGCACGTTACTCGGCCGAACCGGACGCTGACCGCCTGACCGGTGACCAGCTGACCGTTGACCAGTTTTGTGGGGACGCCCCCGCGACTGCTCGTAACGACCGGTCTGGCGGGCGCTGTTCATGCTCTGTGCGCGGCGATTGTTCTCGAAGTTCGGACCCTTGGGTGAACGGATCCGCATGAGTTCTTGATTGACCTGGGCGGTCGCGATCCCCGCGCGGTCGTCGAAGAGCGGTAGCAGATCGGTTCGCACCAGCACGTGCTGTTCCAGGGGAACGGGCCGGATCTCGGACACGATGACCTCGGTGTCGCCGCGGACCGTGTCGAGCCAGTCACCGAACTCTTCCGCATTGGACACGGTGGCCGAAAGCGAAACCAGCCGCACCGAGCGATGCAGGTGGATGATGACTTCCTCCCACACGGCACCGCGGAAGCGGTCGGCGAGGTAGTGGACCTCATCCATCACGACGAAGGAGAGATCGCGCAGTGCCGGCGAGTCGGCGTAGAGCATGTTCCGCAGCACCTCGGTCGTCATGACGACGACCCGGGCGTTGCCGTTGATGTTGGTGTCGCCCGTCAGCAGCCCGACCTGGTCGGCACCGTAGACCTGTTGCAGCTCACGGAACTTCTGGTTCGAGAGCGCCTTCATCGGCGTCGTGTAGAACGCCTTGCCCCGGGGCGACAGCATTGCGAGATGGATGGCGAACTCGCCCACGATCGTCTTGCCCGCGCCGGTCGGGGCGGCGACCAGCACGCTGCGACCCTCTTCAAGCGCCTGGCATCCGGCGATCTGGAACGGATCGAGGTCAAACGGCTGAGCTTCGGCAAAGGCTGAGGTGACGGGGTGACGCTGCGCTTCGCGCGCCGCGGCGAACCTTTCCGCCGGCGACGGGATCTCCGCCGAGGGACTCACCCGTCGAGCCCGGGCGTTGGCAGAAGAGGCTGGCGCTTGTTGCGACGCCGATCGAACAGTACCGAGAGTCCAGCCGCGGCGAGATACAGGATGATCATCATTCCGGCAAGAAGGAGCATGGAGGCGATGTCTGCCGCCGGGGTCGCCAGTGCGGCGAACGTCGTCGAGATGATGACCGCCACCCGCCAGCCCTTCAGGATCGCGATACCGCTCATGATCCCCGCGAGGTTGAGTGCCACGAGGAAGACCGGCAAGACGAACGCGACGCCGATCACGAGCAGGAACTTGAACACGAAGTCGTAGTAGATGTCGTACTTGTAGAACTGAGCCATCCCCGTCGGAACGAAGCTCGCCATGAGCTCGATGACGTGAGGCAGCAGGAAGAAACCGAGCGTGCAGCCCGCGAAGAAGAGAGGGATCGCCGCTCCGAGGAACGACCAGGTGTAACGGGCCTCTTTGCGAGTGAGACCGGGCATGATGAACGCCCAGATCTGCCAGAGCCACACGGGAGCCGAGATCAACAGGCCGATCGCGAACGAGATCCGCAGACGAAGGTCGAACCCGCCCGTGACGGTGTCGAAGTTGAGCTGGACGTAAGTCCGGCCTTCTTCTTCCGCGATCTGTCTGATCGGGACCGTCAGCAGATCGATGATCGGTCCGGTGATGAAGAAGGCCACGACCATGCCGACCACGAGCGCAAGCGCAGCGATCATCAGCCGCTTGCGCAACTCCACGAGGTGCGCCGCGAGAGACATCCGCTTATCGCGGCGCGGTTCGTCCTCCGAGACGGTCGCGCCCGCGTCGGTCGTGACCACGCTCGACTACGGCTTGGCTTCGGAGCTTCCAGCCGGCGGGGGCGGCGTGAGCCCCGTAGCCGACGGCGGATAGGGTGCGGCGGTCTGGTCTGACTTCGCGGTCTCGGAGGCCGCGTCTTCTTCCTTCATGGCCTTCATCTCGCCCCGGAACACCCGGGCGGACTGGCCCATGCTGCGCGCCAGCGCGGGAAGCTTGGCGGCACCGAAAAGAAGAAGGATCACGGCGAGGAGGATCAGCAGGTGCCATCCGGTCAGGTTTCCTAGCATGTGCTCTCTCCGTCGTATCGCCAGAACGTGCGCAGGTGCCAGTCTACCCCGCGTGTGTGAGGGGAGCCCTGAAGGCGCGGCGACCTACAGGTACTGAGCAAGCCCGGCGCGCGCCCACTCCACAGCGGCGATGCGCGCTTCGTCCGGTGCAACGATCTCGACCTCTCCCCCGCGGCGCGCAGCCAGCCGCTTGAGTTGCGTCGGATCGGCGACCCGAAGCGCCGCCCTCGACCGCGTGCCCTCGGCCTTCACCACGGCGTGGTCCAAGAACTGCCCGAGAAGAGGAGCGACATGCGAGCTGAACCGGATGGTCGCCTCGAGCGGGCCGTCCGCTGTGCCGAAGATGCTCGCCTCGGGATCATCGTGGGCACCGGCGGGGATGTCGGTGACGACGACATCGCTCACGCGTTCGAGGTGGAACGTCCTCATATCTCGGCGCATGTGGCACCAGCCGCGCAGGTACCACTGGTCGTCCTTGACCAGGATCTTGACCGGGTCGACCGTGCGCGTCGTGGGCGAATCATCCGGTTTCTGATGCGTGAACGACACCGCGAACCCGCGATCGAGCGCGTCCATGACGGCCGATCGCACCTCGTCCGCGGGATGTGCTGCAACCGTCAACTCGGCGGGTGCTGTGCTCGCGCCGCGCGAGAGCTTCGCGATGAGCCCGGGCACGACCCCCTGCGCAGCGACTCCCGGAGCTGCGCCCGCGAGCTGCAGCCCTGCCAGGAGCGCCGCAGCTTCGCGGGCCGTGAGTCGCGGGGCCCGTTCGAAGGCGACGGTGTTGAGCAACTGCAGTTCGTCATGCTCGTCGAGCAGGTCCCAGTCGATGTCGAACAGGTCGTTGTGCATGCCGTCGGGCAGGCCGATCACGACCAGCCCCTCGGCCAAGCTACGCAGGACATCGGGCGCCACGTCGAGCTCGCGAGCGGCCTCGGTGACCGAGACGGGTCCGCGTTCCACCAGGTACGGGACGAGATTCATGACGATCGCGACGCGGTCGATCGCGAGAAGCGGTTTGTCGGGACTCATGTGCTCACCCCGTGCGCCTCGAGAGTTCGCTGTAACCGCGCAATGACCTCGCGGCGCAATTCCGGCGGGGACTCGACACGTACCTCGGGGCCATACGAGGCGAGCTCATCGGCAAGCACGTGGATGTCGACGAATCGAACGCGCAAGATGTCTCCGTCGCGCGTGCCTCGCCGACGTAGACGGACGGCGGCCTCGGTCGCATCCTGCACGTGCAACTCGGCGACGTTCTGCGCCGACACGCTCTCGAGTCCCAGCCGAGCACGCTCCCCCGCACCCAGGCGCGCCTCGGGATCGAACCCTTCTTTGGTCACCACGACGTCGCCGACGATTCTCGACAGCAAGAAGGTGCGCGTCTGCCCGAGATCGCGGTCGAGACCGTGCACGTGCCAGCGACCCTCGAACTCGATCAGCGCGTGCGGTTCGACCGTTCGCAGACGCGGGACGTCGTCGCCCGGCTTGACGTAGGTGAACCGCACAACGCGCGCCTGATCGTTGGCCTGACGCAACGGGCCGAACGCCGGGTCGCGCGCAGAGATGCGCGGGGCGAACCCGATGATGGGCTCGTCGACATCGATCCCCAGCGCGCGGATCTTGCGGAGGGCGGCACTCGCGTCCGCCGACATCGAGCTCTCGCCCCACACCGCGGCGGCGAGGTTCAGGACTGCCACCTCGGCGGGCGTGAACGTGATGTCCTCGGGCAGCAGGTACTCCGCCTTGGGAATCAGATAGCGGGCTTCGCGCAGGTCGTCCGGATCGGCGTGATCCCCGACCGTATGGATCGGTACGCCCAGGTCGCGAAGAGCATCCTTGTCGCGCTCGAACATCTTCTCGAGGGCGTCGGAGCTGCGACCCTCCGCTCGCGCCTCGCGATAACCCGAAACAGACGAGAGGATCTGCTCCTTCGTCAGCCCGTACCGGTGCGCCATGAGCGCGACGGTCAGACTGAGCAGTCGCTCCTCGGGCGCTATCTTCTCCGGCACGGACCCATCCTAGGCGCGGGCACGGAACCCCAGACAGGGCGCGGGATTACTCCGGCAGTTCGTCGAGTCCGAGGATGTCGACCACGAACACGAGCGTCGAGTCCGCGGGTACCGCACCGCTCGCCTGGTCGCCGTAGCCGAGCTCGGGCGGCACGACGATCAGCACCTGCGAACCGACCGTCTGTCCGCGAAGGCCTTCCGCGAACCCTTCCACGACCTGGTCGAGCGAGAACGAAACCGGCGCTGTGCCCCACGACGAGTCGAACTCATCCTTCGTGTCCCACAGCACACCGGTGTACGCGACGCGAACAGGCACGTCCCCGGTCACCTCGGCGCCCGTGCCCTTCTTGAGGACCTCGACCTTCAGATCCGTCGGCGGGGCGCTGTCGGGGACGATGATGCCCGGACGCCCATCGGGAGCGCGAACGACGCTCGGCAGGCCGTTCTCGGTCACGAACTGATCGGCACCGTCGGCCTTCGCGAGGTAGACCTTCTGCAGGTCGACGGACAGGATCGCGGTGCCGTCTTCGGCCAGTCCCAGGCTCGCCGCCGACTCGGCCGGCAACGAAGAGCTCGGCATCAGTGTCAGAACGCGGCTTCCCTCACGCGCACAGGCCAGGGAATCCTCGAGACCCGGGAAAGTCGTGGTCCACTCCGAGAGCGGGCGTGCCTGCGCCAGATCGCCGTCGAAGAGGGTCGCGCCGAGGCGTTCCCCCGTCTCTCCGTCGAAGAGCACGATGTCCGCCAGCACGAGTTGATCGGGCGTCGAGATGGCGATTCCGTCACCCTCGATGGGGTCCGTCCAGACCGTCTCTTCCGTGATCACGGGGGTATACGCGTCCAGTTCGGGCTCGGATCCGAAGGCGCCCTCCACGGTCGCCGGAAGCTCGGCCTCCGGAGAGACGGGCCGAACACACGACGTGTCCGCAGAATCGGCCGACGAGCACCCGACGAGTCCGACGCTGACGAGACCGACCGCGACCGCGGCTACGAGGAATTTACGCACGGGGATCAGTCTACGGTCGGCGCTTCGGCGTCTCTGTCAGGGGCAGTGTCGGGGGCAATGTCTGCAGCAGTGTCTGCAGCAGTGTCGACGGGCCCGTCGCCGATCCGCCGCGCGTCGGCGGCACGCTGCGCGTCGCGCACACGCTTGCGGAGGTTCTTGTCGGTGATGTCGCGGTCTCCCACGGCACCCGGCGTCCAGAGCTCGACGTCTTCGTCGCCGTAACTCGACTTCGAGGCGCGGCGTTTCTGCTCGGGTGCGATCGCCCCGGGCGCCAGTCGCCGGGCCGAGATCAAGAAGCCTGTGTGCGCGACCATCCGATGATCGGGCCGGACCGCGAGCCCTTCGACGTGCCATCCGCGCACCATGGTCTCGGATGACTCGGGTTCGGTGAACAGCCCCGTGCCGCGCAAGAACTCAGCGACACGCGAGAGCTGCGTCGCCGTCGCGACGTAACAGATCACAACGCCACCGGGCCGAAGCGCCTCGGCGACCACACCGATGCACTCCCAGGGGGCGAGCATGTCGAGCACGACACGATCGACGCTCGCGGGCTCCGTTGCCGCGGGGAGCTCCTCGGAGAGATCGCCGACGACGACCTGCCATGTCGGGGGCTCCTCGCCGACGAAAGTCTGGACGTTGGCGCGAGCAACCTCGGCGAAATCCGCGCGGCGCTCGAACGAAAGCAGCCGACCGGCCGGGCCGATCGCCCGCAGCAACCACAACGACAGTGCACCCGAGCCCACTCCCGCCTCGACGACCGTCGCGCCGGGGAAGACATCCGCCTGGGCGAGGATCTGCGCCGCATCCTTCGGGTACACGATCGCCGCGCCGCGCGGCATCGACATCACGAAATCGCGCAACAGCGGACGGAGTGCGAGGTACTCGTGGCCCGCGCTGTTCTCCACGACCGAACCATCCGGCAGCCCGATGAGCGCTTCATGGCGCAGAACGCCGTGATGCGTGTGCAACTCGCCGCCGACGCGCAGCGTGATCGTGTGCAGGCGACCCTTGGGACCTGTCAGCTGCACCCGATCGCCCGCGCCGAACGGCCCGGATGTACGCGGACCCTCGTATTGCTCCGCGACCGTCATGCGACGTGTCCCGCGTGCAAGCCGCGCTCGGCGTGCATTCGCGCGACATCCGCGACGCCCACATTCGCCAACGTCTCGAGGATGACCGACGTGCCGGTGCCGGCCAACGAGACGAGGTTGGGGACGCCGATGACGGTGCAGCCCGCCGCGACAGCCGAGCGCACCCCGTTCGGGGAGTCCTCGATGGCCACCGTGTCGCTGATGTCGACGCCGAGGAGTTCCGCCGCCTTCAGATACGGGTCCGGGAAAGGCTTCGGGCGTTCGACGTCGTCACCGGCGACGATCAGATCGAAGGCGTCGAAGTCGAGCAGATCGACGATCGACGTCGCCATCCGGCGCATCGACATCGTCACGAGGGCCGTGGGGATGCCCGCCTCGCGCAGCGCCATCAGCAACTCGCGCGCACCCGGACGGAACGGTACCCCGCCGGCCGCGAGCGAAGCCAACACGTCGTCGGTGAGACTATCGATGATCTCCGGAACACTCATCCGCACGCCAGCGGCCTGAAAGATGCGCGCCGCGTCTTCGAGTCCGAGGCCGACGAGCTGCAAAGCCTGTTCGTGCGACCACGTCCCCCCGAAGCTCTCGACGAGCGGCGTCTCGGCCGCCATCCAGTGGGGTTCGGTGTCAACAAGGGTTCCGTCCATGTCCCAGAGGACAGCACGCGGATGGGGATGGGTCACCCGCCCCATGCTACCGAGAGCGCCGCGCCGAGCCTGGACCGTCCCCGAGCCTGAACGCCTATCCTGGAGAGATTCCTCGCGGCGACATCCGTCCTCGCGTGGGCCGCACGCCCAGGAGGCGCGGTGGGAGGAGGCGCGGTGGAAGGTCTCGGACGCAGAGTGCTCGTCGTCGCATTCGATGGGTGGAACGACGCGGGTGAGGCGGCGTCGGCTGCCCTCGGCGTGCTGCGTGGAGCGGGCGAGTTCGAACCCGTTCACTCGGTCGATCCCGAGCTCTACTTCGACTACCAGTACACGCGTCCGTCGGTCGCCATGGATGCCGAAGGGCGACGCTCGCTGCGCTGGCCCGAGGCGACGATCCTCCGACCAGCCCAGCGCACGCGCGGCACGCAGCTGTGGCTGCTGACGGGGGTCGAACCCGCCCGCGCGTGGCAGGCGTTCGCCGCCGAGCTCGTCGACGTCGCCCTGCGCGAAGACATCACCGGCATTGTCGGCCTGGGGTCGATGATGTCCGATGTACCGCACACGCGCCCCATCTCGGTCTTCGCCGGCACCGACAACGAACGCATCCGCGAGAGCCTCGGGCTCGAACGCAGCACCTACGAGGGGCCCGTCGGCATCCTCTCGGTCCTCTCGGCCGCGGCCGAAGAGGCCGGGATCCCGGCCGTCGGACTCTGGGCGAGCGTGCCGCACTACGTGGCGGGACACACTCCCTCGCCGAAGGCGACGCTGGCTCTGCTGGATCGTCTCGAGGATGTCGCGGGTGCTCCGATCGAGCGGGGCGATCTGCCGACCCAGGCGGCGACGTGGGAAGCATCCATCGACGCCGCTGCCGCCGACGACGAAGAGATGACGGAATACATCCGTCAGCTCGAGCGCACCCGCGACACGTGGGACTCACCCGAGGCTTCCGGAGACGCGATCGCCCAGGAGTTCGAGCGCTACCTACGCCGAGGCGGCGACGGGCCGACCAAGCCCGGTCGCGACGACCCGCGCCGCTGACGCTCCCCCGTCGATCAGTAGGGCTGCAGCACGCCCGTCGACAATAGGACGATCAGGGCGCCACCGAGCAGCAGGCGATAGATCACGAACGGCAGGAAGCTGCCGCGTTTCAGATACCGCATCAGGAACGCGATGACCGCAAGGCCCACGATGAACGCGACGACCGTCGCCGCGGCCGTGTCGAGCAGGCTGTAGGGGCCGCTTGGGCCCTCGAAACTCTGCAGCAGCTCGTAGAACCCGCTCCCGAAGACAGCGGGCACGGCGAGCAGGAATGCATACTCGGCCGCTGCGGGCCGTGTGTATCCGAGCGTCAAGCCCATTGTCGTCGTCGCTCCGGAGCGCGACACACCCGGGATCAGCGCGAGCGCCTGCGCGAGGCCGAGCGCCAGCCCGTGCGGATAGGTCAGATCCTTCATCTCCCGTACGCGTCGACCCCATCGGTCGGCAGCACCCAGCAGCAGGCCGAACACGATCAGCACGATCGCCACCAGCCAGAGGTTGCGGAACGTACCGCGGATCGTGTCCTGGAAGAAGAACCCGAGCACCGCGATCGGCACCGAACCGATGATGATGAGCCAGCCCATCCGGGCATCGGCGTCACCCCGCGGCACCTTGCCGACGAGCGACTGCGCCCAGCGCGAGATGATCCGCACGATCGTGCCCCAGAAGTACACGAGCACGGCCGCCTCGGTGCCGAGTTGCGTGATCGCGGTGAAAGTCGCGCCCGGGTCGGTGGCCGACGGCAAGAACTCGCCGAGGATGCGCAAGTGCGCGCTCGAAGAGATGGGCAGGAACTCGGTGAGTCCCTGCACGACGCCGAGGATGAGGGCTTCGATGAATTGCATGGGCAACTTCCGGTGCGGGGTCGTGACGGGAGGATGAGGATGGCCTCTGACCGAGGCATCCGTAAGTCAGTATCGGCGGATCAGATCGGTGAGCACGCGCTGCCCGAACTGGAGCGATTCGATCGGCACACGTTCGTCGATCCCGTGGAACATACCGGTGAAGTCCAGGTCGGCGGGGAGGCGCAACGGCGCGAAACCGAAACCGGCTATGCCGAGCGCCGCGAGAGCCTTGTTGTCGGTGCCGCCTCCCATCAGGTACGGGATGACGGGTACGCCCGGGTCGTGCTCGCCGAGCACGGCGACCATCTCATCGACCAACGAACCGGAGAACGGGACTTCCAGGCCGATGTCGGCGTGCACGATCTCGATCTCGATGTCGTCACCGATGATGCGGCGGATGTCTGCGAGCGCCGCGTCTTCCGTGCCCGGGAGAACGCGCACATCGATCAGGGCTTCGGCGTGATCCGGGATCACATTGTGCTTGTAGCCGGCGGTGAGCCCGGTCGGGTTGGTCGTCGTGCGAAAGGTCGAGCGCAGGAATCCCTCGGCCGGGCCCGCGTGCGCCGCGAGCATGTCCGGGTCGCTCGTGTCGGTTCCGGTGAGGGCAGCGAGGCCCTCGAGCAACTGGGTCGTCGTCGCCGTGAGCCGCACGGGCCATTGCGTGCGCCCGAGGGCAGCGACGGCCTCGGCCAGGCGCGTGACGGCGTTATCGGGATGCAGACGCGATCCGTGGCCGGCGCGACCGCGCGCGATCAGGCGAATCCAGATCAGGGCCTTCTCGCCCACCTGCAGCAGGTACGCCCGGTGGTCGTCGACCGAGATGGAGTAGCCCCCGACCTCGCTGATCGCCTCGGTCGCGCCCGCGAACCACTCGGGACGCTGATCGACGACAAGTTGCGAGCCCTCGACACCGCCGTTCTCTTCATCGGCGAAGAATGTGACGATCACGTCGCGTTCGGGCTGGTGCCCCGCGCGCAGGATGTCGGCGATCGAGGTCAGGATCATGGCATCCATGTCCTTCATGTCGACCGCTCCCCTGCCCCAGAGCATTCCGTCGCGCACCTCACCGGCGAAGGGATCGACGCTCCAACCCTCGGGCGGAGCGGGCACGACATCGAGGTGCCCGTGCAGGATCAGGGCAGGTTTGGACGAATCACGGCCCGGGATCCGCGCGTGGACGTTCGTGCGTTTCGGGATGGGCTCGAAATAGTCGACCGCCAGCCCGAGGGCTTCCAGGTACGCACCGACATACTCGGCCGCCTCGCGCTCGCCGTTCGCCTTACCGCCGCCCCAGTTCGAGGTGTCGAAGCGGATCAGATCCCGCGCGATCCGGGCGACTTCGGGCAAATGCTGCCCGGAGGGGGACGGCGAAGAGGACGCATCGGCTCCGGGCATGCCGACCACGCTACCCGGGTCGGGGTAGTCGGCCGAGTCGTGATAGTCTCGATCCTCGGTTGCGGAAGCAGCTCACCCATGCGCGGGTGGCGGAATAGGTAGACGCGCTAGCTTGAGGTGCTAGTGCCCTTTAACGGGCGTGGGGGTTCAAGTCCCCCCTCGCGCACAGCGGTAAAGAAGGCCCCGGATCTGGGATTTCAGATCCGGGGCCTTCTTCGTTGAACGCCCGCTCGCGGAGCGCGGCACCGCCCCCGTCGCCTAAAATCGAGAGCATCGTGACATCTGAAGAAAAGACCGGACCTGCCGACCATCGTCCGGCGGACCCTCGCGTGGTCCACGAGGCGAAGCGGCGCGTAGTCGACGAGGCGAAGCGCCGGAGGACGATCGCGATCATCTCCCACCCCGACGCCGGCAAGTCGACTCTGACGGAGTCGCTGCTGCTGAACGCGCACGCCGTCTCCGAGGCGGGTGCGGTACACGGCAAGTCGACGCGACGCTCGACGGTCTCCGACTGGATGGAGATGGAGAAGGCGCGCGGGATCTCGATCAGCTCGGCGGCGATTCAGTTCATCGTCGAGGACGTCGTCGTGACCGTCGTGGACACACCGGGCCACGCGGACTTCTCGGAGGACACCTACCGGGTGCTCTCCGCCGTCGACACGGCAGTCATGCTGATCGACGCGTCGAAGGGCATGGAGGCCCAGACGCTCCGGCTATTCGAAGTGTGCCGTAACCGCGGCATCCCGATCATCGTCATGGTCAATAAGTGGGACCGTCCTGGCCGTGACCCCCTCGACCTCCTCGACGAGCTCCAGCGCGTCACGTCGCGTCAGCCGATGCCGCTCAATTGGCCCGTCGGTGAGGCCGGACGCTTCCTCGGTTTGCGTGATGTCGTATCTGGCGAACTCCTCACGTTCGAGCACGTCGACGGCAACGCTCATCTTCCGCGGATCCAGCTGCATCCCGCGACGGACGCCGCCGGGATGCTCGGGGACGACTGGCAGACCGCCGTCGAAGAGGCACAGTTGGTCGAACTCGACGGTGGAGAGTTCCGCGCCGAGGCCTTCGCGGATTTGACCGGCATGCCCGTGTTCTTCGGTGCCGCCGTCCGCAATGTCGGCGTCGAGCAGTTGCTGCGTTTCGTCTGCCGTGCCGCGCCCTCGGCGACGCCGCGAATCAACGTGAACGGGATGCCCCGTCCCGTCGATGCGCCCTTTTCCGCACAGATCTTCAAGGTCCAGGCCAACATGGACCCCGCACACCGCGATCGGGTCGCGTTCATGCGCATCTGTTCGGGAATCTTCACGCGAGGTATGTCCGTCGTGCACGCACAGACGGGCCGCCCATTCGCGACGAAGTACGCCTTGCAGATGTTCGGTCGAGAACGCGACACCGTCGACACCGCGTGGCCCGGCGACATCGTGGGGCTCGTCAACGCCACGCACCTGCGACCCGGCGACACGCTCTACTCGGAAGACCGGGTCGAGTTCGAGGGCATCCCCTCGTTCACCCCCGAGCTGTTCGCGCTCGCGTCGCCCGTCGACGTCAGCACCGCGAAGAAGTTCCGCAAGGGCATCACGGCGTTGACCGAAGAGGGTGTCGTGCAGCTCCTCGACTCCGAGAAGCGTGGACCCCAGAATCCCGTGCTCGGCGCGGTCGGTGCGATGCAGTTCGAGGTGCTTTCGGGACGCATGGCCTCGGAGTTCGGGGTCGAGATTCGGTTGACCGACCTGCCGTACACCGTCGCCCGACTCGTCGACGCCGATACGGCTGCCGCCCTGGCGTCCCGACGCGACTGCGAGATCGTGATGCGGAAGACGCAGCGGCTCGCCCTGTTCCGCACCGAGTGGCAGTTGCGCTCGCTGGAGAAGGACATCCCGGGGCTTGCGTTGGACGCGGACCGGGTCGTCGTCGGGCGGTAATCAGCCCATCGACACGCCGAACGCCAGACCAAGCACGTAGGTCACCGCGGCAGCGCCGAACCCGATCGCGAGCTGGCGCAGCGCGCGTCGGAGTGGCGGTCCACCCGAGAGCAGCCCCACCATCGCCCCCGTCGCAAGCAGGGCGATTCCCACCAGCGCCAGGGCCAGCGCGACCGCGGCGACGCCCGACAGTCCGAAGATCCATGGCAGCACCGGGATGATCGCGCCCGACGCGAAGAACAGGAAGCTCGAGCCCGCCGCTGCCCACGCGCCGCCCACCACATCGTGTTCCCCCGCGGCCTCCCGAGGAACCGCGAACGGCGTCGAGCGGTCCGCGGCGCGCGCCGCCTCCACCGTCAGGCGAGCGCGCTCGAGGGCTTCGCCGATCGCCATTCCTCGCGTGCGATACACGAGCGCCAGCTCGTTGGCGTCGAGGTCGAGGTCCGGCAGTACATCATCCGCGTACCCGTTGGGTTCGGTTGCCGCGAGCAGTTCTCGCTGCGACCGGACGGACACGAACTCCCCCGCTCCCATCGACAGTGCGCCGGCGAGCAGTCCCGCGATGCCGCTGAACAGTACGAACTGCGGTGCCACGCCGGTCGCCCCGATACCCATGACCAGGGCGAGGTTGCTGACCAGGCCGTCGTTCGCCCCGAACACCGCCGCGCGGAAAGTCCCGGACAACCGTCGCCGCCCTCGCGCCGCGAGGCCTCGCACGACCTCGTGGTGGATCTTCTCGTCGGCGCGCATCGCGGGCGTCGCCGCCGCATCGCTGTCGTACGGCGACCGGCCCTCCGCGTTCTGTGCGAGAGCGAGCACGAAGATCGATCCGAAGCGCCGGGCCATCCATCCGAGCACGCGTGTTTCGAGGTCAGCCTTCGGGAGGCGCGCAGGTTCGCCGCCGAGCAGCGCCAGCCAATGCGCCTCGTGCCGCCCCTCGGCCTCCGCGAGTGCCAGCAGGATCTCGCGCTCTTCGCCCTCGCGTCGCGCGGCGAGGTGCCGGTAGACGCTCGCTTCCGCACGTTCGTTGACGAGGTACCGGATCCATCGTCGCCTGTCGGCGGCGGTCGGTGTCGGCGCGGGCGCGCTCATAGGGCCTCCAGGACGACGGGGACGGTGGAGTAGAGAGGGTGGGAACCCGCTCAACGCTATCCACCGCCGGTCATCGACGACCGCCGATCGCCGGTATTGCCAGCATTTCGGGCCTCCGAAGCGGACTCGGTGAGGCGAGCCGCGATCAGGAGTGGACGCGGCGGCGGAGGACCTCGATGCGCGCCTGCAGCTGGGCCACCGTCGCGTGCGACACGGCGGGACCGCCGCAGATACGCCGCAGTTCGGCGTGCACGAGTCCGTGCGGTTCGCC